>JAILPA010000151.1 GCA_024690505.1 Prevotella sp. | reverse complement strand
CCTGTCAGGTTAATCTTCTCCTTCTTACAACGAAGGTAAGAAGATTAATCCGATTAAGCAAATATTTTTACTATGTTTTGCTTATGCGTGGCTCACGCCACGCAATCTCGCTGCAAACGTAGAGAAACTTGGATAATTTACCTTGAAAGACTTATTTGGATTGTGAATTTTCTTTACAAGGATATTTTGATAAAAAGTGAAGCGCCGCTTTGAGGGGCAAAAAGCACCGCTTTGAGGGGCAAAAAGCTGTCCTTTTCCACCCCCAAAGCGGTGCTTTTCCAAAACGGCTGTTTTACAGCTCTTTTTGTGTATTAGAATTTTGTTTACATTCTTCGTCCGCAGTGAGAAGTGGTGAACCATAGAGTCGGTCTGTGGCCGAAGGTGCTCCCGCCTGGAAATACAAAGAAAAACGCGTTTTCCTTTTGTATTTCCCTCGCTTATTCGTACCTTTGCAGCCTGAAACCGAATAAACATGCCGAGCGTATGTATAAAAACCTATTACTGACAGCAGCCCTCGTGGCAACTAGCATTCAGGTGAATGCGCAGGACGAAGCTCCCGACTATAAGGGAACGAGTAATGTGAACCCTATCAGTGCCAACATCTTTTGCGCTGACCCCACCGCACTGGAGTACGACGGACGCCTATACGTTTATGGGTCGAACGACCACCAGCAGTTCATCAAGAATGGCAAGAAAGGCGAGAACAGCTACGGCGAAATCAAGTCGATAGTGGTCTTCTCTACTGACGACATGGTGAACTGGACCTTCCACGGCACCATTGACACGAAGAAACTCTGTGCTTCATGGACACCAAGCGTATGGTACAAGGGCTACGGCGTATCGTGGGCACCGTCGGCTACCTGGCGTCACAACGCTGAAACCGACAAGGACGAATTCTTCCTCTATTTCTGTAACTCAAGTCATGGCGTTGGTGTGCTGAGTGCGGAGTCGCCTGTCGGTCCCTGGAAATCACCTAACAAGGAGCTGATGATACATTACGACACTCCGGGCGCAAATCCCACGGGTACTAATGCCAATTTCGACCCGGGCGTGACTATCGACGACAATGGTGTGGGCTGGATTTCCTTTGGTGGCCTTGGCCCAAGTACGATGATGCCCGAAGCAGCCCGTATAGTGAAGCTGAAGCCCTCGATGACCGAAGTTGACGGTAAGGCTGTCAAGATTCCCGCACCCTACCATTTCGAGGCCAACGAGCTGAACTTCATAGGTGGTAAATATGTCTATACCTACTGCTCGAACTGGGCTGAGCGCAATGACTCTGAGTGGAACGCCTATAAGGCTGAACATGGCATCACCGTCGGTAAACCCAACACATGCACCATGTGCTACATGGTATCCGATGACCCCTTGAACCCCGACTCGTGGGTCTACAAAGGTGTCTACGGGCCTCATCCCGGTATGGGAACGAACAACAACCACTCGCATCTGCAGAAATTCGGCAACGACTACTATTATATCTACCACGGGGCTCCGCTGATGGAGAGCTGGAGGAATGCGAATGTGATAGAGAGCAATTGCGGCATCTTCCGTTCTATCTGCGTAAACAAGGCCACGGTGACCGAGTCGACTCAGACCATCAAACAGGTGACGCCGAGCCTGACAGGTGTGACACAAATCAAGAACCTGGACCCCTACATCTTGCAGCAAGCCGAGACGATGGCCAGCTGTGGCGGTGTGGAGTATGAGAACTTTACCAACATCACGCGGAACACAAAGATCAGCACCCTGGGTAACGATGCCTCGGAGAACATGCAGATAAAGATGAATGCCAATTCGTGGGTCAGCGTGCGCAAGGTCAACTTCGGCACTGTAGGTGCCTCGAAGTTCACGTTGCGAGCCAAGGGAACGGGCACTCTGGACATACGCACCAGTCGGTCGGCACGTTCCACGGTAGCCACCATCGACTTCTCGTCGACTACCATGGCGGAGCAAACCATCGAGATTGATCCCACCAAGCTGAAGGGCGTGAAGAACAATATCTTCTTCGTGGTCACGTCGGCCAATAATTTCTACGTTGATGCCTGGCAGTTCACTGATGCACAAACAGATGGCATCCGCGAGATTGAGACCGGCGCGCCTCAGAAGGAACAGGTCTATGACCTCTTGGGCCGCAGCCTCTCAGGCTCACAGCATCGTGGCATCGTCATTGAGCAGTACACGGGTAAAGACGGCTTAAGACACACTCGCAAGATAGGATATTAAGCATCGCAGGGCGCGAGCCATCACCAGGCTTTCAGAGAAGCGTAACTTTGAAATAGGGATTGTCATCCGCAGGCATCGGTATTACCCGAAGGGCTCTAGTCAGTGCCTACGGAACAAACGATAGCCGAGCCATCCCAGGACACCGGCACCAAGGATGCCGCCCACCAAGTAGCCGGCTCCTATGCCGCCCCTGCGACTTGATGAATCGTCGTCATCATCATCGGGGTCATCGTCATCGGGGTCATCGGGATCAACGGGGTTAGGGTTTGGGCTGGGGAAAGGGCTGGGGTTGGGGTAAGGGTTGGGACGGGGGGGATTAGGGTATAATATATCCCTGATTTGCTTGATAATCTGGGCTTTGTTGGGATTGTCGCGATAACCTACCTGGAAATACCCGCCACCGTTGCACGCGGGGCATCTGCCAGTACCCCCGCAGTAGCGGCATCCGTCATAATCTAATGTGATAGTTACTATGCCTCCGCACTTTTTGCACTTGCCCGTACTGTCGCACTGTGTGCAGCCTACCATGATAGGAAGCTTCGTCATCGACATTTTAATGAGCTCTTCTACCCTCAGTTGCTCTTCAAGTGTCAGGCCGAATTCTTCCATCATCCTGATGGAGGCCCCAGCTTCGCGTTCTATCTCGTTCAGTTCGCGTTGGGAAAGGGGTAGTCTGCCGTTTTCGCATTTAGAGCAGTCGTATGTGTTGCTGGTGCCGGGGACTCTGATGTATCCCAGTCCGTGGCATTGATCACATACCTTATAAGGCTGAATGGCCATGACGGCAGTTCCGAAGCCAATGGCGAGAAACAGTAGTAATGTGATTTTTTTCATAGGGAATGAATGTTAGTTGGTTTTTAGTGTTGTCTATTAGGGGCACTTACCAGAAGTCGGGGTCGAAGTCGTTGGTGTAGCTGCGCTGGTTCGTGGGCTGCTGCGGCATGAAGTCGTCGTCGCTGCCATCGTCGGCGGACTCTTCTTCGTCGTCTTCTTCCTCGGGCAGTACGATGTCCTGCGGAATCTGGAGCAGCTCCTCGTTGCTGATCTTCAGGGGCAGGAACGTGCGCTCATAGAACTGGTCGTAGTCGCGGAAGCTGTAGCGTGTGCCGATGAGAGTGAGGTTATGCTCGCTGACGACGACGGTGCGGCATTCCTTGAGCATGGCCGACAATTCGGGGGCGGAGGTAAGCTGGCGGGCATATTGCAGCGCTTCGTCGAAGTTCAGGAATCCGCTGATGGCCATGCGGCTGTAGCCTTCGAAGCGTTCAATCTGTAGGTCGAAGTTGCGCACCAGGAAGTTGGTGAAGTTGAAGCGTGCCATCTCGTAGAGCAGCTGGTTCTCCGCCTGCAAGGGCGTGGTGCCGATGGCTTCGGCCAGCGTGTCGGGCTGGTATACCAGCATGAACAGGAAGGGCACATCGCGGTCGGCCGACAGTGTGTCGGCAGCCAGCGAGTCGGTGTTGAGCGACATGTCGCGACGATCCCACACGGCATCGAGGTCGAAGGTGCCGCCATGCAGCGTGCGGCCCTCCTGCACACCCTTGATGATCATGCCCGCCATCTCGGTCACCTCGCTCTGCGGGTATTTCTCCACCACCTGCTTCAGCTGCTCCACGCAGCCAGGAGCATCGCCCTGGTTCAGCAGGCTCAGTCCGTGGATGAACAGGAACTTGGGCCTGTTGGCCCCCAGCGGGAACCGTTCGGCCGACAGCTTGGCATTGGTGGCAATCTCCTCGTGCCGGCTCTGCTTGAAGGCATTGTAGGTTGCGGCGTAGATGGAGTCCTCAATGTGTACGCCGAAGCGTTGGTTCTCCACGAAGTAGGGGTCGCTGAGCAATATGGTATAGTCGCTCTCGGGGAAGTCGGCCTGCAGGTGCTTCAGGCACTCCTGTGCCTTGTCGTTCTCGCCGCGCCTGGAGTAGAGCAGGAACATGTGGTACCACGCCAGGTCCATCTGGGCGAAGTCGGGGTATTGCGTGGTGAGTCTCACCAGCTGCTTCTCGCTCAGTGTCAGGTTGTCGAGTTTATCCTTGAAGATAACGCCCGAGTTGTAGAGGCCGTCCATGATGATGAGATTGCTGGCCTCGACAGCTTCCTCGGTGAAAGGTATCTGTGCCAGGTAGTACTCGCGGTTATGCGGGTCGTTGGCCAGCGTGTCAGTCTCTGCCGTGTCGCCGCCTGCTGTGAGGCTGTCGGCTGCAAGTGAAGGCGTCGACTCGGTATTCTCGTTATTCTCCGCATTGTCAGCCTCCTCTGGGCTCTCCGGCGTCTCCGTGTTCAGGTTCACCACCGTTTGGTTGGCTCGCCGCCAGTTGTCGGCATTGTCGCGCTTGCCCCATTGCCGCTGGAAAGTCTGCTTGCCTTGGTTCACGGCCATGGGGTTGTAGAAGTACCAGGCGCCGTTCTGTCCCGCCGGCTGGTTGGCCTGTGGCGTTGTCCGCTGCTGGTTCTGTCCCATGCGGTTCCCCACGGCGCCCTGCTTCTGCTGTGCAGCCTCCACGGCGGCCTCGCGCTCTTTGTCGCGTTCCTCCTTCTCCTTGCGTTTCAACTCGTCAATGACGCGGTCGATGGCTTTCATGCGGTCAGCCTCGGGCATACGTGCCAGCTCCTGCAGCGAGTCCTGCAGGTGTACGGCATCGGTGTGCGGCACCAGTTCGTCGAGCACCTTCGAGCGCTGCGACAGCTCCTCGTAGTCGGGGCGGTCCTTGTCGAGCAGTCCGATGGCGGTGCCGTAGCATCGTTGCGCGTCGTTGTACTTCTCCATCTCCCAGTAGAGGTTTCCCAGGCGTAGCAGCAGCACGCCCTTCTCTATGCCGCTTCGGGTGCCTTTCTCGTTGCCCTGCTCGTAGGCAGCGATGGCGCGTGCCGTGTCGGCCTGTGCCAGATAGATGTTGCCGATGGCGTAGTAGACCTGATCGAGGTAGTCCTTGTTCTTGTCGGAGTGTGCCATACGCTTCAGCCGTCCTATGAGCTTGCGTGCCGTATTGCCTCTGTCGGTTTGCGATGTGTTGGCGGCCAGCACCTCGGTCTGGGCTATGCGGGCGTTAAACTCCAGTTCGTAGGGCGGGTTCTGTGCCACCACGCGGTTGTAGGCTTTGTAGGCCGCCTGGCTGTTTCCCATGGCCGCCTGTATCTGTCCCATAATGAACCACAGGCGTGCTTTCTGCGTCTTGCGCCGCTCGCGCTTGATGACTTTGCGCAGCAACGGTGCGGCGTGTTCAAAGTCGGCCTGGCGCAGGTAGTAGTTGGCCATGGTCTGGTCCCAGGCTGGCTGAGCCCGGTAGTGTATGGAGTCGCGCGTGGTGTTGCGTATTACGTCTTCGGCATCGTAGAGCCAGTTGAGCTCGGTATAGCAGTTGGCTAGCCAAGCGCGAGCCATACCCACCTGCATGGGCTGGCTCTGGTAGAGTCGGCTCATATAGCTGAAGGTGGCGGCCGCCTCGTCGAAGGCTCCCTTGTGGAACTGCGCCTGCCCCAGCATGAGCCATGCTTTCCAGAGGAAGGGATTATATTCGCGTCGCGACAGCCACTCGATGTCCTTTGCCGTCTTGCGTCGCGACTTCTTCCACTCGGGCCGTCCCTTGATGCTGTGCTGCTTGATGGTCTTCTCCATCTTCTCTATGGCGCGGGCGTAGTTGCCGCTGCCCAGTTCGCGGCTCTGCTTGTTGCCCACGGGGTAGAGGGGCAGCAGCTCGGTGTAGTTGTCCTTGTTGCCTTTCTCCTTTTCCAGCGAGGCATCGATGTAGGCCTGATGGCCGTTGTAGTAGGTGTTGTAGCGTGCGGTGAACGATTGCCACAGGCGGTTCTTCGCCGTGTTCTTATGCGTGGAGCAACCGCCAGCCACCACCGCCAGTGCCACCAAGAGCAGCAAGGTGGTGCTGGCTCCACCCTGTCGGCGCTTCTTCTCTTCCATCATGCAACCTATCTTGCACTCGCCCGTGGCCACACCTTCGCAGGTGGAGCAGTCGCGCCCCTCCACGATGGGGGCGTCGGTGCCACCTTTGGTGAGCATCGAGACCAGGGCGGCCACGATGCCAAGTGCTACGAGCGAACCGATGCAGATAAGTACGAACTCCATGGTTGGGGAAATGAGGAATGTGGAATGGGGTGATTAGGAACTTTCTATGGTGAAGCCGGCCTGTTGCAGGTGTTCCCAGAACTGTGGATAAGACTTGGTGACCACGCCGGGATTATTCATCGAGATGGGGCGCAGCATAGCCAGCGGCGCGAAGGCCAGTGCCATGCGGTGGTCGTCGTAGGTGTTGATGGGCTCTGAGGCGTTGGGGCTGTGGGGTGAGTGGCGTGTGGTACCGTCCCACGACAGCTGGTTGCCGTTTTCCTCTTGAATGTCGTAGCCCAGCTTGGCCAGTTCTGTGCAGAGGGCCAGCAGACGGTCGGTCTCCTTGATCTTCAACGTCTGCAACCCCCTGAACTTGAAGGGCACCCCCATGGCACAGCAGGTGCAGACGATGGTTTGTGCCAGGTCGGGAGCGTTGACAAAGTCGTACTCCAGACGTGGCAGGCAGTGGCCGTTCTTCTTCAGGGTGATGGTGGTGGGCACCCCTGGCTTTTTCGTGGCGAAGGTGGTCTTCACCCCGAGCAGGCTGAAGATGTAGCGCACGCTTGAATCGCCCTGCTTCGAGCCGTCCATCAGCCCTTCTAGTCGCACGCAGGCATAGGGGTCTTTCGACAGGGCCACCATCTCATACCAGTAGCTGGCCGAGCTCCAGTCGTTCTCTATGTAGTATGGGCGCGGCTTGTAGGGCAGGGGCTTCACTTCGATGGTGTCAACCGATGTCCACTCGGCATCTGCGCCAAATTCGCGCATGGTCCACAGCGTCAGGTCGATGTAGGGCCGCGAGATGATGTCGCCCGTGAGGCGCAGCGTGAGGCCCTGGCTCAGTACTGGCCCGATGAGCAGCAGTGCCGAGATATACTGCGAACTGACGTTGCCCGCTATCTCCAACTGTCCGCCTGAGAGGTGTCGTCCACTGATGCGCAGGGGCGGGAAGCCCTCCTCGCCCTCGTACTCGATGCGGGCGCCTAACTGACGGAGGGCGTCGACGAGAACCTTGATGGGGCGGTGCTTCATGCGCTCGGTGCCGGTGAGCACGTGGCGGCCGCTATCGGTGGCGGCCAGGAAGGCGGTCATAAAGCGCATGGCCGTGCCGGCGGCCATAATGTCTATGGTGGCATCGGATGGGGCATCCGTCTTGTCCTGGCTGCGCAATGTGTTCAGCGCACGAATGATGACCTTCGTGTCATCGCAGTCGCTCAGATTCTCGGGCAATATGGCATCGTGGCCGGTCAGGGCATAGATGATGAGTGCTCGGTTTGATATGCTCTTCGATGCGGGCAGCTTCACGTCGCAGTGCAACTCCCGCGGCTGGGTGATGTGATATGTCGTCATAATAATTCTACACTATAACGATGCAGACGGCATTTTATTGTGTTCATACCCCCTAAAGTCGCTCTGCCCGCTGAAAACAATGTGCAGACACTCCTCTCTCTCCCTGCAAAGCTGGGGGTGGGGTCTGTGTCTTCTTTGCTGAAAGGATATTATCGCCCCCCCCCCGGCCCCTCCACTCGAGGGGAGGGGAGATGGGCGGGGCATTGTTGTTCAGCGGTTACTAAGTTTTAGCGGTTAGCAATATAAAAAAACGACTGAGGGTGGGGGCTGAAGCAGTGGAAAAACTCAAGATTTTTCATGCAGTTGCACTTCCAGGACTGGCTCTCTCTCTTTCAAATCTATGGAAAGGCCTCATTGACAGATACTTTGGGCGTTTTGATGCGCTATTCTGACAGCTTCGTTGAGCGCAAAGGACAGCTTTTCGGTGCTCAAAGGACAGCTTTTCGGGTCGCAAAGGACAGCTTTTCGGCTCGCAAAGCGGTGCTTTGTTTTTAATTATTCTTCCGTTGTAAGGAAAAAGTCATGCTCACAGCGAAAAAATCCCCGCCCTCCGGAGTGGAGAGCGGGGACGGATGGTTGGTGGCGTACGGCCAGGTGAGCCGTTAGCCTCTTTTACTTCACCTGCACCTTGCGGCCGTTGACGATGTAGACACCGTGGCGTGCGGCCGACGGGTCGATCTTCTGGCCCATGGTGTTGTAGACGTCGCCGTTCAGGGCATCGACCGTGATGGTCTTGATGCCGCTCACGATGCCGAGGTTCATCGGGAAGGGCTGCTTCACCGTGCCCAGGGCGTCGGCCTTGAAGTTGAGCAGCAGCGGTTCGTCGCTGTTCACTTCGCTGCCGTCGTCGGCTTTGAGGCAAGTGAACGTCAGCTCGTCGTCCTCGCTGTCGCCGTAGACGGGCAGATAGAGCAGACCGTCGATGACCTGTGCCACTCCGCGGCACTCATCGCCGCTGAAGGCAGCCACCAGATAATCAGTGGGCTCGGCCTCCTGACCGTTGATGAGCAGCTGTGCGGTGATGCACATCATGCTGGGATACTGGCGTGGGTTCACCGTCCACGGAGCCTGCACCGTGCGGCGCTGGGCGTTGTAGACGCGTGTGCCGGCGGTAGCCACATCGTTGTAGACGAAGGACTTGTCGGTCACTGAGCGGTAGAGGTAGCCCTGTCCGGGCGTCAGCGTCTGCAGCTGTCCGTGCCACTGGCCGTCGCTGTAGATGGCGTAGCCGCCGGTGAGGTTGGTCACCACGTCGTTCTCCTCCACACCAAGCTGTGCAAAGGCATCGGCCAGCGTGAGCTGTGAGGCGATGGGATAGCCTATCCAGTTCCATCCCTCGGCCAGGTTGATGCTGTTGGCCTGCGGGTTGAAGCGGTCGCCGGTGAAGGTCTTCTTCGCAGCGGCGGGAGCATTCAGCTTCACGGCTGCGGTGGCGTCGAGGGTGGTGGTCATCTTCTGCGTCAGCACGTCGGAAGCCAGCTCGAGCAGCTCGGTGAGCTCCACGGGAGCAGCCAGGTCGTGCGATGCCCAGTTCCAGCCTTCGGCCAGGTCGATCTCTACGGTCGACTGCAGGATGGTGTAGTTGTACTCACGTATCTCGCTCTCGCTGCCATTGAAGCCTACCGACATCACCTTGAGCGTCATGGGCTCGCTGATGACGATGGGGCCTTGGTAGACCTTGCGCGTAGCCTCTTCGCAGGGGCAGGTGCCATCGGTGGTGTAGTAGATGGTGGCGCCTTCGCTCTCGCACGAGATGGTCACCGTCTGTCCGCGGTAGACGCTGGTGCCGCTGATGCGTGATGCCACGGGAGCCTTCACCTGTGTCAGCATGGCGGGGTCGACCACGTTCACGATGGTCTGGGCGTCGATGTCTTCGTTCACCATCTGGAACTTCAGTGCCGTGGTGCCGAAGAGGGTGCCGTTGAGTTGCAGCTCGGCTTGTCCGTTCTCGTCGAGGGTCACCAGGATTTCGGTTATGCCCTCGTTGGTCAGGGTCAACATCTGGTCGTTTGCGCTCTTCACCAGGATCTGGCGACCGGCGGCTGCCTCGGTGGGCAGTGCGCCGAAGTGGAGCACTTCGTGGCCTGTGTAGCCCACGTTCACCAGCGAGTCGGTGCTGATGGCGGTGACACGCTTCTCAACGTCGATCTTCTGCTGGAAGGTGGACGCCATCTGGATGCCGGCATAGCTCTCGACGCGGCGGTTCACGATGACCCATACCTCGTCGTACTGTGACAGCTGGTCGGTGGCGGCATAGACCTTCTTGGCGTAGGTCACGTCGCTGCCTTCGATGGCGGCTTCCTGGTCGGGGCAGGTAATATCCAAACCCTCAATCAGCGTCTCAACATTGTCCTTGATACCCTTGACAACGATGTTCTCGGTGGTGAGAAGCTCAGGACGCATGTACTTCGAGAACGTCAGCTCCACACCTGCAGCAACGCCGGTAGCGGCCTCAAAGGCGCGTGCACGGGTCACCTCGGGCTGGGCCAGCTGCGTCATGGCAATGTTCACGTCGAGCTGGGGAGGAGGCACGGGCAACCACTCGGAGTAGGCTGTCTGATAGCCTTCCTTCTCGAACTTCACCTGCCATTCGCCCTGGGGCACATCCCACTGATACATGCCCTTCTCGTCGGTGAGCAGCGGGTTCTCCTGACCGTAGTTCTCAGCATCCCACTTCACAATCTCCTGTTGCAGGTCGCCGTACATGTCCTCGTAGGTGTGCTTGTAGTAAGCCGTGGCGGTGACTCCCTCCAGGCGGTTGCTCGACACACCCTCGTAGACGTAGCCTGACGGGTCGACGATGGGTTCGATGATGGGATAAGGCAGCGAGAAGTCCCACTTCTTGTCGTTGCTCTCGGTCATGTCGTAGTTGCAGTTCACCAGCTTGTTCTTCATGCGCTTCACCCACCGCATGTGGTTGCGCGAGGCAGCCTTGTTCTGCTGGTAGGACAGCGTGGCGAAGTACATTATAAAGTCGGTGGTCTTCTGAATCTTGTCCTGATACAGGGCTATCAGAGCCGGGCCCAGGGTTACGAACTTGTCGATGTTGGCCTCGATGACGGGCAGCAGGCCTGCCAGCATCTGCACGGCAATGGCTGCCTGCTCAACGGCGAAGACATACTGCAGACCGTGTTGGCGCGTATAGCGCAGCGACGTCCAGTTCAGTCCGCGGGCCTGCGGGTCGTCAAGACCGTTGCAGGGCAGGAAGCGGTCGCTCAGGGCCTGCCACTCGTTGGTGTCGTCAATGCCGTAGCGGGCATACGACAGCAGCGTGTTCACGTTGTGGGTGAGCTGCAGCGTGATGGGCACGTTGTCGCGGACGGCCTGGTAGAACGCCTTCAGGACGACGGCCTTGTCGTAGTCTGCCTTCGTGAAGCGTGGGTCGCCCTGATTGTAGAGCTCAATGAGGTCAGCCCACTTGGTAATTTCGAGGTCAATCATGTAGCCGTCGGTGAGATGGGCCAGGTAGGGGTTGAGGGCGCTGAGGCGCAGAATGGCCTGCTTCAGCTGGTCGTTCACATCGGTGTCGATGCGCACCTGGCTGCGGCTGCCTGCCTGAATGCCCATGTTCACACCCCAGACGCTGCCATCCTTGTTGTCGCCGGTGACGATGTATGAACCGTCGTTGGCCAGGTAGATGCGGATGGTGTCGCCCACGGTCTGCGTAGGCATGACGAGGGTGTCGGCAGCAAACTTCGTCAGGTCGATGTTAGACAGGACGTCCTGGAAGTAGGTGCCGCTGATGCCCACCTGCTCGTCGCCAATGGGTGACAGTTCGAAGGTGTTGTCCTCCTCGGGAGCATTGGCCTTGACGGCACTGCGCGAGTTGATGATGGAGTTCCAGTAGTTGGTGTGCTGGGTCAGGTCTTCATCGTCGACCTCCTCGGATACGTTAGCCTCTACCTCCACACGCACACCGATAGGCATGGTCTGGGTGTCGAACTTGCTGTGGGCCACCCAGCGGTCTAGGTTCTCGATGTACTGTGCGGGAAGCTCAATCCACTCGTGGTTGTTGGTGAATACACGAACGGTGCAGTTGTCGACCACCTCAGGCGAGTTGTTCGTCAGGTTGGCGGTGAAGACAAACTCTACGCCGCTGGCAAACATGTACGAGGGCTGGTTCACGGTGGTGTGCTCCAGGTCGAAGTTCACGTAGATGGTGCGGCCAACGTTAGTGAGCGGGTTGTAGAAACTCATCTCAACGTTCTTGGCTTGGATGCTGCGCTCGTTGTACTCCACCAGTCGCTGCTCGGTGTGGAGCTCCAGTCCTTCCTTCGTGGTGATGATGGCCTGAAGCGGGTGTACCGACAGGTTGACGGGATACCAGAGATCCACCTCCGTCTGCCAGTAGCCATCGGCCAGTGCCTGTGTATAACCTACGGGCCAGTCGCCGTCGTAGATGGTTATCTCGGAGAAGGCAGGGGCGTTACCGTTGACGAAGATGCTGGGCAGCGACACGAGCGACGGAGTCCACATCGTCACGTCGTTCACGGTGAACGTTGTGGTGCCGATGGGCTGCAGGATGGTCTGGTCGTCGAGCTTGAAGCGGACATAGGCCGTGGGACTGAAGTTGCCGCGCATCATAGGCACGATGCAGAACTTCACACCGTCGGCGTAGTTGTTGCCAAGCTGTACGGTGAGGCTGTGCTCGCCGCTAGCTTCTCTCACCAGTACGCCGTTGGCGTCGTTGTTCTCAGTCCAAGTGCGGTTGTCGGTGTACTGGAACTGCTGCTCGCCGGCGATGTTCTTGCCTACCATGAGCGAACCCTGAACGAAATTGCTGTTAGCAGGCAAGGGGAACACCAACTCGGCCTCGCTGACACGGCTCTTTACATCGGCGGGGAAGTCGATGCGAGCGCTCAGAGTCAGGTAGTTGCCCTGGATGACGTTGGCCTTGTTGGCTGCAAACTGGGTGGTGGGGCCGGTGTAGTAGAACTTCGTCTCGTCGAACAGGGGCACAACGGCCACGCGAACCTTTGCAAGGGTGCCGTCGGTCACGTGGATGGGGCTCCTTACGTAGTCCACTCCCTCGGCCAGACCCAGTTCACTGAAGCGGCTCAGGTCGAAGAGTGAGCTGAAGTACTTGCTGTCGCCCATGGTGATGAGCGTATAGTCGCCAGGAACCAGGTTGTCAAACGTCAGGTTGTTGGCGTCGGTGCCGTCGAGGGCCTTCGGGTTGAAGTTGGCATAGAGAGCCTGCTTCAGCAGCGTGCCTTCGGCGTTGAACAGCAGGGCCTTCACTGCCAGGTTGTCGGTCACCATGAAGCGGGCGTCAATGCCGCCGTGCTGCGTGATGAAGAGGTCGGCCTTAAAGCGGTAGTCAGTGTCGACGGTCACTTTAACCTTCGTGTCCTCGAAGTCGCCTGTGATGCTATGGGCGGTCAACTCAATCTCGTCGCCAGGATAGGCACCGTCCTCAATGACAATCAGGTTGTTCTTAGCCGTGAAGTTGTTGAGACGCTCGCCCCGGGTGACGTTCACCAAGCCGTAGGTGACGTTGCTCATGTCGGGGTAGTAGTTCAGCTGCTCGCCAGTGGAGCCCTGCAGGGCTGCGGTCTGGTAGGTGAAGCTGACGCTGCCCTCCACGGGGTTCTCCAGCGGCTCCAGCAATACGGTAAGGATGTCGTTGGCGTTCACCTCCTCATCCTTGAACGTTCCGTTGTACTTCTTGAAGCCTTCGGCCTCGATGGTATAGGTTACCTCCACGCCTTGCTCCAGCTGCCATGCGGTAGTGGAGGGCAAATCCATGGTGAAGTTGCCGGTCACGTGGTGGTCGCCGGAGTAGACCTTCTCCCACCAGCAGGTGTACTTGCCTGTCTTCGATGGGACGTTGTCGACCGTGCCGACTTTGAACTGGAAGGCTTTCTTCTCCACCGGCAGCAGGGTGCATACCAGCTCGTATGCCTTGCCAAGCTCGGCAACCTCCAGAGCCACGGGCTCGGGCCATACGTACTCCCTGAGGAGGGAGAGGTCGGTAAAGGATACCTCGCAGCGCACCTTCTCGCCCCTTGCCAGCTCGGCCACCTTGGCGGTCTCGCTCAGCAGGTTGTCGTTAGCATCGTACCAGGAGAAAGCCAGTCCTTCTGTCAGCTCACCGCTGCCTCCCATAACCTTGACCGTTGCCGTTGACAGCGATGGGATTTTGTCGAGGGCAATGCTCACCACCTCTTGGTCAATCAGCACGTTGGGCGTTTCGACGAGCGTCTTGCCCGACTGTGTGCGGACGTAGACGCGGTAAGTGGAGTTGCGGATGAGGTTGGGGAAGGTGTACACCTGTCGGTCGGTGATGATGTACTTATACTTCTGGCCGCTCTTCACATTGACAATCTCCAGGCTCAGATTCTTGTAGATGCCGTCGGGGATGTTCACCTCCAGCTCACAGATCTTGCTACGCAGGGGCAGGATGATGAAGTCTTTCCAGCCTTCGGCAGCCTTGTAGAGATCGACCGACTCTTCGGGTACGAAGACGGTGAGGCCCTCGGGCACATCGAGGAATACCTCGGTCTGGCCCAGCTGGGGAGGAGTGAGGGCGTAGCAGTCGATGTATTTCAGCGATGTGCACCCACTGAAGGCACGGTTGCCAATCGACGTAATACCGTCGGGCAGCTCAATCTCCTCCAGGTTCTCCATCTTATCGCGGAAGGCCGATGCCGGCACATCGGTGATGCCTCCCACACGGCTTAGGTCTATATAGATGAGCTGCTGGTAGTAGTTGGCAAAGTTCCAGTCGTTACCAGTCATTTCGCCGTCGACGATGAGGCGGGTC
>JAILPA010000094.1 GCA_024690505.1 Prevotella sp. | reverse complement strand
CGGTAGCCGCTCCCCTCCCATCGTAGGGGAGGGGCAGGGGTGGGGTCGGTAACTTATTCACAATCATAATAGTAGCAGCTTTAGAAACTTGAATGACAATATAATAATAACTTGGAAATGGTGTGAGTAATTACCAACCCCACCCCATTCCCGAGCAAGCTCGCCTCCCCGTAGCCTTTCCCCTTGAAGGGATGGGAGTGGCTGCGCGGAGTTTTCTGAGGTTAGAGCGAGTTGAAGGGATTAGATATGGTCTGAATTTTCTTTACATGGTTATTCTTACAAAAAGGAAAGGACAGCTTTGAGGGTGGAAAAGTACCGCTTTTCGACCCTCAAAGCTGTCCTTTTCCACCCTCAAAGCTGTCCTTTTCCAAAAATCTTGTTTTACAGCCCTTTTTACGAATTAGAATTTTCCTTACATTCCATCCAGTCCTGTTACCACAGCGGCAGCCGCTCTTCGGACTTGATGAACATCTTGTCGCCGGGCTTCACTCCGAAGGCATCATACCAGGCATTGATGTGGGGCAGTGCGCCGTTCACACGCCAGCGTCCCAGCGAGTGGGGGTCGCTCTTGGTGCGGTTGCGTATCTCCTCGTCAGTGATGTTTCCGGCCCATACGCCAGCATAGGCAAGGAAGAAGCGCTGGTCGGGGGTGAAGCCATCGATAGTGGTGAGGGGCTGAATCTTCGTGGCGTTCTGATAGGCAGCATAGGCAACCTGAAGGCCTCCATGGTCGGCCAGGTTCTCACCCAGCGTCAGGCGTCCGTTGGCATTGAGGTCGGGCAGCACCTTGATGGCCGAGAAGAAGTCGGCATACTTGTCGGTGCGCTCCTTGAACTGTGCGCCGTCGGTGGCAGCCCACCAGTCGTGCATGTTACCGTCCTTGTCGAACTGGCGGCCCTGGTCGTCGAAGCCATGAGTCATTTCATGGCCTATGACCACACCAATGGCACCATAGTTGAAGGCATCGTCAGCCTCCATGTCGAAGAACGGGGGCTGCAGGATGCCTGCAGGGAAGCAAATCTCATTGGTTGTGGGATTGTAGTAGGCATTCACCGTCTGGGGGTTCATAAACCAGTCGTCGCGGTCGACGGGTTTGCCTGCCGTGTGGTCTATCTGCCAGGCTGTCCAGAACTTGCGACAGGCCTTGATGTTCTCGTAATAGCTCTTGGCAGGGTCGATGCTGAGGGGCGACATGTCAATCCACTTGTCGGGGTAGCCCACCTTCACGTAGAAAGTGTTGAGCTTCAGCAGGGCGTTCACCTTCGTAGAGTCGCTCATCCAGTCTTGTGCAGCGATACGCTCGCCCAAGGCTATCTGCAGGTTCTTCACGAGCTGCACCATGCGTTCCTTCGCGGCTGCGGGGAAGTATTTGTCGACGTAGATCTTTCCCAAAGCCTGTCCCATCTGACTCTCCACTTGCTGGGTAGCGCGGCGCCAGAGGGGATGGTTCTCCTTACGGCCCGACATCACCTTACCGAAGAACTCGAAGTTGGCCTGCTCGGTAGCATCGTCGAGATAGCCTGCGGCAGACATAATCTGTCCCCACTCCATGTAGTCGCGATACTCGGCAGCAGTCATCGAGGCCACCAGCTTATCGGCACCAGCCATGAACTCGGGCTGGCCTACCACCAGCTCCTGCATGTGCTTCGAGGCAACGCCCTGGGCGTTCATCGTCTGCTCCAGCTTCAGGTTGGGATAGTTCTCGGTGAACTCCTTGAGCGTGGTCTTGTTGTAGTTGCGCTGGGGGTCGCGAAGCTCGGTGCGTGAACGGCTCACCTTGGCCAGTTCGGTCTCAAGGCGCATGACGTTCTTCATCTTCTTCGTGGCCTGACCCTTCGAGAAACCGAAAAGCTGGAACATGCGCACGATGTGTTTCTTGTAGGCCTCGCGTATCTTGGTCGTCTCAGCGTCGGTGTCAAGATAGTAGTCCTTCATGCCGAGGGTCAGTCCGCCCTGGCCTACCTGCATGATGTTCTGCGAGGCGTTCTTCTCGTCGGCACCAATGCCGGCACGATAGAACTCGCTGTTGCCGTAGGGAGCCATCTGCAGCTGAATCTGGAAGAGCTGTTCCTTTGTCTTGGCCTTCTCCATCTGCCGGATGATGTCCATGGCAGGGGCAGTACCCTCCTGGTTGCGGCGCACAGAGTCCATGGCCAGTTTGTAGAGGTCGGAGAGTTTCTTCTCCATAGAACCCGACTTGTAAATGCCATGCAAAAGCTCGTCGAGGATGCCGTTGATGCGTTTGTTGTTGTCCTCGCCCAGCACATCGAACGAACCGTAGCGACTAAAGGCAGCGGGCAGCGGATTGTTCTTCATCCAGCCACCACAGGCGTATTGGTAGAAATCGTCGGCAGGACGTACCGACTTGTCGAGGTTGCTCGGATTAATGCCCGAGCCCAGCTGCTGGGATGCAACTGTAAGCGTCATGGCCGAAAGAGCCATCGTCGTGATCATTGTCTTAAGATTCATAGCTATATTATTTTTATTGTCTCTATTCTCATTCTCTTCCGTTGCTCACTCTCCCTTGGAGGCCGCCGGGGTGTCTTTCAATAGAGGAATCCCAGAAGCCAGAGGGGAATCTGGTTATCCTTTCCAATCTCGGTGTTGTAACGGGCATAGATGGTGTCGGGAGCATACTTCAACTTGTTGTGGGCGGCAGCATCGCAGACACGGAATTTCAAGGTACCATCGACTAAATAGCACTGGTCGCGCCCCGACTGGTTCACCTTGTGGTCTTTCCACAGCGAGTTGACGAAGAATGTCTCCATGGCAGTCTGCTTCTCGACGTGGATGGGATAGATGGCATAAAGCAGGTTGGAATTGTGGAGCATCACCTTCGATGGCTTCTTGGGGAACTCCTCGCCCAAGGGGTAAATCATATTCAGCAAGCGGGCATCGGTGAGGTACTTGATGTAATTCATCACCGTGGCACGGCTAGTCTCGATGTCGTTGGCCAACTGACTGACATTGGGCGCCTTGGGGCCTTCTTCGGCCAATTGATAGAACAGTTTCTTGATCTTGTTCAGATACTTCAGCTCTATCTGCTTGATGAGGAGAATGTCCACCTCGGTCATCATGTTCATGGTCTTAAGAAGGTTCTCGCTGTAGTTGCGCTGTTCCTGGAAGAAGGGGTAGAAGCCGTGGTGGATATAGTCCTGAAAATAGCGGCGAGGTGAGGCTTTGGGAAGTATCTGCTTTACCAGCCGTTCGTGGTCGGTGAGAATCTGTTCGAGGGTAAAGGGCGGGAAATCGTTGCCCGTCATCAGGTTCAGGAACTCGCGGAACGAGAATCCGCGAAGGTTGTAGCTCTTCACAATGCCGTTCAGCTCGGGGTTCTCGTCCTTCAGGCGCATCACGCTGCTGCCCGTGAAGACTATCTTCAATCCGGGATAGAGGTCGTAGCAGCGACGCAACTCCCGACTCCAGTCGGGCTGCTTGAACACCTGGTCGATAAGCAGCACACGGCCGCCACAATGATAGAACTCACCTGCGAAGTCGGCGATGCCACGGCCCTGGAAGTAGAAGTTGTTCATGTTGATGTAGAGACATTGGCGGTCTCCTACTTCAAACTTCTCCTTGGCATACTGCAAAAGGAACGTTGTCTTGCCCACACCCCTCGTTCCCTTGATGCCTATCATACGGTCGTTCCAGTCAATCTCGTCCATCAACGTGCGACGGACGGGGGCATTGACATGTTCCACCAGATATTTATGAGTGCGGAAGAAGGGCTCCATGCGCTGTAAATTGTTCGTTGCTCAGGTGTAAGTTCTTGCTTTTAGAATGTGCAAATGTACGAATAAATATTGAAACTGCCAAGCAGAGATTGCAAAATCTTCAAAAAAAAGCAAAAAGCGGGGGAGTCTTGCGTGCCTTCTAAACCAACAGCGACAGGGAAATGCGGTGCCGGCGCTGGTCTATCTGAAGTACTTTCACCTGTACATGCTGATGGAGGCGCACCACATCGGTGGGGTGGTTGATGCGGCGGCTTGACATTTGGGAGATATGCACCAGTCCGTCCTGATGCACGCCAATGTCGACAAAGGCGCCGAAATTAGTGATATTGGTCACGATGCCTGGCAGCACCATTCCCTCAGCCAAGTCGTCGATGGAATGTACTGTGCTGTCGAACGAGAATGCCTCCAGCTGTTCACGCGGATCGAGTCCGGGCTTCTCCAGCTCTTGCATGATGTCGCGGAGGGTGGGCAGTCCCACGCTGTCGGTGACATAGGCCTCGGGCTTGACCTGCTGGCGCAGTTCCTTCCTGTCTATCAGTTCCTTCACCGTGCAGCTGAGGTCGTTGGCCATCTGCTCTACGATATGGTAGCTCTCCGGGTGCACAGCGGTGTTGTCGAGAGGATTACATGCTCCCGGGATTCTCAGGAAACCGGCGCATTGCTGATAGGCAGCAGGGCCAAGGCGGGGCACCTTCTTCAGCTGAGCTCTGTTGGTGAAGGCGCCGTTCTGACGGCGGTAGTCCACAATGTTCTTAGCCAAGACGGGGCCGAGCCCACTGACATATTGCAGCAGGTGAGCCGAGGCAGTGTTCAGGTTCACGCCAACCATGTTGACACAGCTCTCAACCGTCTGGTCGAGCTGATGCTTCAACTTGGTCTGGTCAACGTCATGCTGGTATTGTCCCACGCCAATACTCTTCGGGTCAATCTTCACCAGCTCGGCAAGGGGATCCATCAGTCGGCGTGCTATTGACACGGCACCACGCACGGTGACATCCTCATCGGGAAACTCATCACGTGCCACTTTGGAGGCGGAGTAGACGGAAGCACCGTCTTCGCTGACGACGAAGACAGAGGGAGGCGTGAGGGGTGTAGCGTGAGATGTGGAGGGTGATAGTGGAGGGACTTGTATGGCATCCTCCACAAACTCGCGTGTTTCCCGACTGGCGGTGCCGTTGCCAATGGCGATGGCCTCGATATGGTAGTCGTGAATCATCTGCTGCACGTGAACTGAAGCTTGCATACGTCGGTTCACTGGGGGATGGGGGAAGATGGCTTCGTGGTGAAGGAGGTTGCCCTGAGCATCGAGGCACACCACTTTGCACCCCGTACGGAAGCCCGGGTCAATGCCCATCACCCGCTTCTGCCCAAGGGGCGCCCCCAAGAGCAACTGGCGCAGGTTCTCGGCAAAAACACGGATAGCCTCTTCATCGGCAGTATCTTTGCTCTGGTTATAGAACTCCGTCTCGATAGACGGTTTGAGCAAGCGTTTGTAGCTATCCTCGGCAGCACTGGCAACAAGGCGTCCCGACTCATTCTGCGAACGTACCCACTGGCGCTGTAGCCGTTCTATGCATTCCTGGTCGTCAACGGGATCGATACTCAGGCGGAGGATACCCTCTGCTTCGCCGCGCCGCATAGCCAGCAGCCGGTGACTGGAGCAGCGACGCAAGGGTTCATGCCAGTCGAAGTAGTCGCTATATTTGGCAGCCTCATCACTATCGGCCTTGGCTTTCACCACCTTCGACGTGATGATGGCAGTGCGACGGTAGCTGCCTCGCAACTGCTGACGCGAACGCTCGTCCTCACTGATTGTCTCGGCAATAATGTCCTGAGCACCACGAAGAGCATCCTCGGCAGTAGCAACGTTAGAGCCGTTACCTATGAACCGGTGGGCGGCCCGTTCGGGATCGGCCTCACGCTGCAGGAGCAGGAGCTGTGCCAGGGGCTCGAGCCCCTGTTCACGGGCCACTTGGGCACGAGTGCGGCGACGCGGCTTAAAGGGCAGATAGACGTCCTCGAGCTCGGTGGCATCCCAACAATTAGTGATGCGCTGTTCCAGTTCAGCAGTCAGCTTGCCCTGCTCCTTGATGGTCTTCAGTATGGTGTCCTTGCGTTTCTGTATCTCCTGCAGGCGTTGGTATTCGTCGTTGATGGCAGCTATCTGCACCTCATCGAGAGCACCGGTGCGCTCTTTGCGGTAACGTGAGATGAAGGGTATGGTACAGCCTTCATCAAGCAGCGCTAAAGTATTGCCTACTGCCTCAATGCCGAGGTTCAGACTTTGGGAAATGAGTTTTGCGTAGACGGTATTCATGGTAGACTACAGGTAGTGATTTAGGATTCCATGTTTGATTCTTCTTCGTGGAACACCTTGTGGTGAATGAAGTTCGAGCCTTCCAAGCAGAGCAGCACCAGACCCGTGGCCGTGGCTGCCAAAGCATACATGCCGGCACCTGCCGTCATGCCAATGGCCGACGTCACCCAGAGGCCAGCCGCCGTTGTAAGGCCTTTCACCGCGTTCTTCTGGAAGATGATGCATCCGGCGCCTATGAAACCGATGCCGCTGACCACCTGGGCGGCTAAACGTGAAGGGTCGCGCTGTATGCCCGGGATGCCGGCAAAGGCATCGAAACCGTGGAGCGAGAGCACCATAAAAAGGCCGCTACCCAATCCCACGAGGAAGTGTGTGCGGAATCCTGCTTCTTTCGCGCGGTATTCACGTTCCATACCGATGGCGCCTCCCAGGAAGGCGGCTATCACCATGCTAAGAATGTATTCGCCTGTCATAGGTTATTGAGATATGGGTTCATTCGTTTTTCTTCGCCAATGAGCGACTGCGGCCCGTGCCCAGGCAGCACCACCGTGTCGGCAGGCAACTGGGCCACTACCGTCTGAAGGCTGTGCATGAGTTGTGGCCACGAGCCGCCTTCCAAATCGGTACGGCCCACGCTCATACGGAAGAGTGTGTCGCCGGTGAACACTATTTTCTCTGCCTCGCAGTAGAGACAGACGCCTCCCGGGGAATGTCCAGGAGTATGGAGCACACGCAGCTGCTGTTCGCCAAAAGCTATGAGGGTGCCGTCGGTCAAAGTGCCGTCGGCCTTTGGGAGCGTTCGTCCGTAGCCGATGCCCATGAACTGGCGGGTCTGCTCCTCCATGTTGTTGTACAGGGGCAGGTCGGCAGGATGAATCTGTGGTGACACGCCGAACTCCTGCCAAAGGGTATCCACACCGAAGATATGATCGAGATGGCCATGCGTGCACAACACGTGGCGCAACGTCAGTTCCTCCTCTTTTATATATTGCACGACGGCCTTTCGCTCGCTATCGAAATAGGCACCACAGTCGATGACCACAGCCTCGCCGCCGTGGGACGCCACGAAGCAGTTCTCTTGCAACGGATTACACTGGAAGGCTTTAACTTTCATCATAACGGCAAATAGGCAACGTACTTTTCCACATACCATTCCTCGGCGAACCACTGGCTCAGTTCCTCTACCCTTACCCTACCCTTTATGGGCTTCATCTCGTCGCTTAGGTCACCGCCTTTCAGACAGATGAGACCGTTTGGGATGGCATTTCGCTGGGTGGCAGAGATATTCTTGCGCACCAGCTTCACGAGGTCGGGCATGGGCATCACGGCCCGGCTCACCGCGAAGTCATACTTACCCTGTTCGTCTTCGCAGCGTCGGTGAAAGGGCTGGCAGTTTGTCAGTCCGATGGCATTGCTCACTTCCTGTGCCACCCTGATTTTCTTCCCCGTGCCGTCAATCAGCGTGAAACGACATTGGGGAAACATGATGGCCAGGGGAACCCCTGGGAAGCCACCGCCGGTGCCCACGTCGAGCACCTCCGTGCCAGACTGGAAGCTTACAAAACGGGCAATGGCCAGCGAGTGCAACACGTGGTGACAATAGAGATTGTCGATGTCGCGACGCGAGATGACATTGATCTTCTCGTTCCACTCGTGGTACAAATCCCAAAGTGCAGCCAACTGTCTGCGCTGCTCTTCAGTCAATTCGGGGAAATAGCTTTCTATCTGTTTCAACACGCCTTGAAGCTCATGTCGAGCCCCTTCACGCTATGTGTCAAGGCACCGACGGAAATGAAGTCTACGCCCTGCTCGGCATAGTCGCGAATGGTGTCGAAGGTGATGCCGCCTGACGACTCTGTCTCAAATCGATGGTCAATCAGTTCCACAGCCTTCTTCGTGTCGGGTACCGAGAAGTTGTCGAGCATGATGCGGTCTACACCGCCATGGTCGAGCACCTGCTGCAGCTCGTCGAACGAGCGTACCTCAATTTCTATCTTCAGGTCCAGTCCCTTCTGTTTCAGATAGGCATGGCAGCGGTCGATGGCGTTCACGATACCTCCCGAGAAGTCCACATGGTTGTCCTTGAGCAGTATCATGTCGAAGAGTCCGATGCGATGGTTGCACCCTCCTCCTATCTTCACGGCCTGCTTCTCAAGCATACGCATACCAGGGGTGGTCTTGCGGGTGTCGAGCACGCGTGTGCCAGTTCCCTTGAGGCGTTCCACATAGCGTGCGGTCATGGTGGCAATGCCGCTCATGCGTTGCATGATGTTCAGCATCAGGCGCTCCGTCTGAAGCAGCGAGCGCACGCGCCCTGTCACTATCATGGCTATGTCGCCTTTCTTCACCTTTGAGCCATCGCCCATGAGCACCTCAACCTGCATGTCGGGGTCGAATCGGCGGAACACCTCCTTAGCCACCTCCACGCCGGCCAGGATGCCGTCCTCTTTTATTAATAGGTGTGACTTGCCCATGGCATCCTCGGGGATGCAGCACAACGTGGTGTGGTCGCCATCGCCAATGTCTTCGGCGAACGACAAATCAATGAGCCGGTCGACCAGTTCTTCTACGCTTAACATAGTAATGATTAGTTATTGATTTGTTTCTATGCAACGGTGTTTACGAACTGGACAGATTGTCGTAAACGCCGTTGCTGTGGAGGGAAATACTATTCAAAGTAAATGCCGAAGCCGATGCGGAAGCCCACTCCAGAATAGTCCTTATGATTCTTCAGACTCTGGTTGTAGTATATCTCGGGCTCGATGGTCACGGTGCGGTTCAGGAAGAAGGCATAGCCCAGCTGTACGGTGGGCAGCAGGTCGTCGTACTTCTTGGAATGGGCATAGTTTGCTCCTGCACCGATGTAGAGCCCGTTCTGCTCTAAGTAGTAGCGCAAGCCAGCACCTGCCTTTAAGGTGTTGGGGGCAACATCGCGGACGTTGTACTCGACATTGGCTGTCACCATCCAGTTGTCGTCGAACAGGTAGCCGGCCTTGGCAGCCACGTCCATCTTCCACTTCTGGTCTTGATTCCAATTGAGGTCAAATCCCGAGAAGCTGGCTCCCACATAGAACTTGTCCTGATAGAACGGTGTGCGAAGCTCAGTCTGAGCGTTTCCTGCCAGCGAGAACAGGAGCCCACAGAGCAGAGTAAGGAATGTTTTCTTCATAATTGTTACATGAATTTTATTTAATGGTTTGCTTGTATTTACGATACCAGAGGAAGAACCACGCCACCGACACGACAAAGACCACGAGGGCTACTGCGATGGTGATGGCGCTCTTTGTCTGCGGGTCGTCAATTTTGAACAGCTGTTCCACCACGAGGAACGTGGTGCACACCACGGTCATAAACAGTGCGGGGATGAGGGTGATGACATAGGGCTTCTTCTGCTGCACCAGGAAGACAGTGATGGCCCAGAGCATGAAGACGGAGAGTGTCTGGTTGCTCCAGCCAAACCAGCTCCAAATCTTGTTGAAGCCTTCCTTGTCGCCCATCTGCCAGATGAGCAAGGCCATGACGGCGGCAAAGAGAGGGATGCTGATGTAGAGGCGCTTGCGTATGCTGCGCTGCTCCATCTTGACAAAGTCGGCAATAATCAGTCGGCACGAGCGCAGGGCCGTGTCGCCACTGGTAATGGGTGCTGCCACAACGCCCAACAGGGCGAGGATGCCACCGAAGGTGAGCAGCCAGTCCTTGCTGATGAGGGTGACGATGGTGGGAGCGTCCTTTACAGGACCTGTAATGACATTGTTTTCCATGATGCCACCGTTCGCAATAGCCATGTAACCAGGCATCGACTGGTCGTAGAAGAAGTACATGGCCACGGTGGCCCATATCAGTGCCACGATGCCTTCAGTAATCATGGCACCGTAGAAGATGGGTCGGCCCTGCCGCTCGTTCTTCATGCAACGCGCCATGAGGGGGCTCTGGGTGGCATGGAAGCCGCTGATGGCTCCACAGGCGATGGTGATAAACAGGCACGGGAAGACGCTTCTGGCATCGAAGGCCTGCCCGGGAAGTCCTTCCCACAGTTCAGGAATATCGGGCTGCTTCACAAAGAGCATCACCATCAGTGCTCCAGCCATGAACAGGAGCGAGAAGGCGAAGAGCGGATAGATCTTGCCGATAATCTTGTCAATAGGCATCAGCGTGGCAATGAGGTAGTAGATGAAGATGATGACAATCCAGAAGGTGTACTGCCCCAGGTTGTCGCTCACCACTGCCGGCTCCCACATGTCGCCCAGAATCTTCGCCGGGCTGAACACAAAGACGGCGCCCACCATCATCAGCAGGAACACTGAGAAGACGAGCATCACCTGCTTCGTGGTCTTGCCTAAGTAGAATCCTATCAGCTCCGGCTGGTTGGCTCCGCCGTGGCGCACGCTGAGCATGCCACTGAGGTAGTCGTGCGTGGCACCGGCAAAGATGCAGCCAAACACTATCCACACGTAGGCGGCCGGACCGAACATGGCGCCCATGATGGCGCCAAAGATGGGACCCGTCCCAGCAATGTTAAGGAACTGAATCATAAAAATCTTCCAGCCCGGAAGCACCATGAAGTCCACGCCGTCGGCCTTAGCCACGGCAGGGGTAGGACGGTCGTCAGGGCCGAACACCTTCTCAACAAAACGGCCATAGATGAAATAGCCTAAGACCAGAGCCACAAGGCTCACGACAAATGTAATCATCTTTCAGTATGTGCGATTAAACATAATTTTCCATTGACGGATTTAAGATACACTTAATATCTGCGTTTTTCGCGCTTTCATCCATTTTCGGCGCAAAGTTACAAAATAAGTGAGAGAAACGAAAGAAAAATCACAATTTTCTTTTCAATTCCAAGCGAAAAACAACTCACCGATTCAATGTCGCATCCTTCGCTCGCAACGAAGTTGTACTTCTACCACCGCAAAGCTGTCCTTTGCGCGCCGCAAAGTTGTCCTTTGCACGCCACAAAGTTGTACTTTGTCCATAACAAAGTTGTCCTTTGCTTGTTGTTATCATTTTTTTTTCTTACCTTTGCAGCAAACTTTTTCGAATGGTTGAAAACAGAAATGATAAATAACTGTTACAGACCCCACCACCAACCCCTCCCCTTAAGGGAGGGGAGAACTGCGGAAAGATGAGTGAGACCTGCGGTAAGACTGCCACTCATTCTCCCACCCTTCAAGGGGAAAGGCTACGGGTAGGCGAGCTTGCTCGGGAATGGGGCAGGGGGTAGGGTCTGTAACTCTAATCATAAAGAAGCCTGTTGGTTGAATTTAATTTGATAAAGAAGCAATAATAGAGAAAAATGAGATTTCTTCCCCTTTTCCTTGCAATATGGCTGTCGGCAGTGCTATCCTCACAGGCACAGACCACATCGTTGAGCATTGGTACTGAGGCCCAGTGGCCCAAGCACGAGGTGCGGGCCGTATGGCTCACCGTGGTACAGGGACTCGACTGGCCGCGCACCACGAACGAGGAGGCTCAGCGGCGCGACATGCGCCAGATTCTGGACAAACTGCAGCAGGCTGGCATCAACACCGTACTGCTGCAGGCCCGCGTGCGTGCCACCACCATCTACCCCTCAGAACTTGAGCCCTGGGAAGGCGGTTTCACCGGCACGCCGGGCAAAGCACCTAAGTACGACCCACTTCAGTTCTGCATCGACGAGTGCCACAAGCGCGGCATGGAGTGTCATGCCTGGGTGGTGACCATCCCCATTGGCAAGACGAACCGGATTGGAGCTCAGCAGATGCGCAAGAAGCACCCGCAGATGGTGAAGCGCATCGGCGACGAGTCGTATATGGACCCGACGAACCCCCAGACGGCCACCTATCTGGCCAACATTTGCCGCGAGATAGTGAAGAACTACGACGTCGACGGCATACACCTGGACTACATCCGCTACCCCGAGACGTGGGCCAAGCCGAAGAAGGCCGGTGAGAACGCTGCACGCCGTCGCCAGATAACAGGCATCGTAAAGGCCATCAACAAGGCCGTGAAGGAGCAAAAACCGTGGGTGAAGATGTCGTGTTCGCCCGTGGGCAAATATGCCGACCTGACCCGCTACCGCGCCGGAGGATGGAATGCCCGCGACGCCGTGGCACAGGAGGCACAGCTGTGGCTGCGCGACGGATTGATGGACGAACTGTTCCCCATGATGTATTTCAAGGACGACAACTTCTATCCCTTCGCCATCGACTGGCAGGAGCAGAGCCACGGCCGCATCGTCTGTCCGGGACTGGGCATCTATTTCCTCGACCCAAGGGAAGGGAAATGGACGCTCGACATCGTGGAACGCGAGATGAACGTGCTGCGCCAACTGGGCTTGGGGCACTGCTACTTCCGCTCGAAGTTCTTCACCGACAACGTGAAGGGTGTCTACGACATGGGAGCACGCTTCGACCAAGTCCCAGCCCTCGTGCCGCCCATGACATGGATGGACAAGCCGGCACCCACAGCACCACAGACAGTGCAGATCAACGGCGACACCCTGAGCTGGAGCGGCGCACAGACAAGGAACGACAGCCCCGACCTGCACTATAACGTCTATGCCTCGACGGATTTCCCCGTAGACATCACAAAGGCCACGAACCTCGTGGCCACACGCATAGCCGCCACATCTCTGCTGGTACCTGCCACTGGAGTGAACTACGCCGTAACTGCCACCGACCGATACGGTCAGGAGAGTCACGCCATTCAGTTGCAGCTCATCGCGGCCACGCAGTACGCCATGGCTCCCATCATTGCCAAGACCGATGGCCGCGCCATTGCACTGCCCGACAAGGGCAGCACGCTCGATGCCGACTTCGTGGTGGTCGAGACAATGTCAGGACGACAGATGGGCGTCTTCCCCTACACTCGAACGCTCAATGTGTCCACCCTGCCCGACGGCCTCTACCAACTGCGATCATTGGGACGCAAAGGGCGCAACCACCGCATTGGTTTCTTTGCCATTAAGAGGTAAGAGTCATCACATAATCAATACGAAACCGACATGATTACATTTCCCATTGCGAAAATAAACCTGGGCCTGAACGTTGTGGAACGCAGACCCGATGGTTATCACAATCTGGAAACGGTGTTCTATCCCGTACAGCTGACCGACGCCCTTGAGGTGCTACCCATGGACGAACGCTTCCCCACGAACGGACACTTCAGCCTCGCGCTGTTGAACATCCCCGTCGAAGGAAGCACCGACAGGAACCTGGTGGCACGAGCCTACAACCTGCTGCGCGAGGACTTCCCCACCCTGCCACGCATACATGCCCATCTCTTCAAAGGCATACCCACACAGGCTGGCATGGGCGGCGGATCCAGCGACGGTGCCTATATGCTTCGCTTGCTGAACGACATGTTCCAACTGGGAATAAGTCAGGAGCGAATGATTGCCTACGCCGCCAAACTGGGCGCCGACTGTCCCTTCTTCATCCTCGACGGTCCTGCCTACGCCGAGGGGATAGGCGAACGGCTACAGCCCATCGACCTTGACCTGAGCCGCTACGTGCTGGCCATCGTCAAGCCCGACATTCCTGTGCCAACAAAAGAGGCCTTCGCGCTCATCAAGCCGCGAAAGCCTCAAAAGAATTGTCTGGATATTGTGCGCCAGCCCATTGAAACCTGGCGCGAGGAACTGGTGAACGACTTTGAGCTGAGCGTCTTTGCCCAGCACCCCGAGATTGGCGCCGTGAAGCAGCGGCTCTATGAGCTGGGGGCCGTCTATGCCTCCATGAGTGGCAGCGGCAGTGCTGTCTTTGCCTTCTTCCGCAAGGAGGATTTCTCAAATCCCGCCCTACTCGACGACGAGCCAGCCTTCAGCGGCATGTTCCGCCAAGTCATCTGAGCCATCTCCCCCTGACTGCCGCTTCTCCCCAGTTCCCTTGACAGGAGCTCTTAGCCCTCAATAATCCCAGCCTCAAGCCACTTGTCTGCCAGTGTCTGGGCATCCTTGCGGGCCGTTGCCTCGTCTACCTCGTACTCCTGAAGCAGCAGTTGCACCATCGTGTCGACGGTGAACTCCGTGCCGCTGACCTTAGTCCACAGGTATGCCGCCGACTCGTTCATACTGATTACCCGGCTGAAGTCGATGTTCTCAATGCCCTCAGCCACTACGATGTTCTCTCCGCACACGTTGCGGATGCTGAATCCTTTCTTTGTCTTCATATCTCCTTTATGATTGTTTGTTCTTCTTGAAACGGACGGGCACATGGGGATGCCACATGAATAGCAGGTAGCGGCGGATGGGATAGAGCCTTGTCCACCACCACGAATAGATGCGCCATTTGCGGCCGTCGGTGCTGTCGGGCTTCGTGCGCCCCTTGCGGTAGAAGCCAATGGCCTTGGCCCTGACGTCCTCCACCTTGCAGTATTCGCAGCCCAGGTTGCCGTCGCCCCGCAACGTCACTTCTCCGTTCTCGTCCATCTTGATGATGCGGTGGAGCACGTAGTGGCCCGGAGTTATCTCGGCCAGCACGGCATCGCCCACCTTCACATGGTCGACAATCTGCAGCAGGGCTTTGTCGCGTTCGTGCTCAAGAAAGGGGCGCATACTGCGGCCGCGCAGGGGAAGTATGCCTGTGCGTCCGGGCTGGCGTTTCAGCTCCTCGATGACGAATGCCAGATACTCACGGTTAGGGAGCAGTTTGCGCTCCACATTCTCTGACGACGTCTTCTCCTGAGCCGCCGACCGGCTTACAATTCCGCGTAACCAGTTCATCGGGCTATGGCGTTATGACACACACGGGCTGCATCCTCGTCGGGCAGACAGTGCATGGTGAATATGGGCGTTGTCTCGATGACTTTTGTGACGGCATCGCAGAGGTTGTTGTACACGGCCGAATCCCACTTCATGCTGGAACAGGCGGGCAGCAGCGAGGCAAAAGCCTGCACCGGCGGCAATTTCTCAATGCTGTTCTGTAGTGCCCGTTCAATGCGTGTCACGGCACCTAGACGAGCTTTCACGTTACGGTAGCAAGGAGTCTTGCCGCTCCATGGCGATCCGAAGATATAGGGTTGGCCGTCGTCGAGGATGCGGATGATGGGGTTGTCATCGTTCATCAGCTCTGCCCCCTCGATACATTTCATCCACAGCGACGTATGGGTAGACTTTCCTGTGCCGCTCTTGGCTGTGAAGGGATAGCCCCACTCTCCGAGCATGATGGTTGATGCATGTACGAGGAGCGTCTGACGGTAGGAGCCGGCAAAGGCAAAGGCCAGCATCATGGCGTCGTTCAGTCCGAATGAGCGCATAATGGCATCGCCGTTGAGTGCGCACTGACAGTTACTGAACTGGTTGAGGCAGATGAGCAGACAGCAGTCGCGTCCGTAGATGTCGCGTATGATGTATTGATAGCCACCGTCGCTGAGGAGATAGACCAACGTATCGCCATTGCCCGTGTCGAACTTGCGCACGAGTTTCTTGTCCTTCGCCGGACGCAACGTGTCATCGACAGTCATGGTCAGCAGCAGGTCGCCGGCACGGGCCTGCTCCTCATCGGTGCGGAACGGAGCAAACGACGGTAGCAAGTCCATCGAGTTTTTATCACTGTCGACGAAGCTGATACACAGCGTGAGGTCTCCGATGGTGAAGAAGTTATTGTTCATTTCTTCTGTGTGTTCTCCGTGTTTTTATCCTCGTCCTTTTGCGCATCTGGTGTTTGTCCGCCAGATTTCACCACTGTCAGCTCTTCCTCCTCAGGGTCGCTCATATCAACGGCAATGAAACGGAAGTCAGCATCGGCCAAGTGGCGCATGTCGTAGTGAACCTTACCGTCGCGTCCCACGGAATAGAGGCGTCTCATCTTCAACAGTTTTTTCTCCAGGCGCTGACGTTTCTGGTCATAGAACACCACGCATGTGCGTTGGGGCATCTGCTGTCCATCGGTCAGATAGGCGTGCAACTGTCCCGAGTATAAATTGCGTCCCAGCAAGAATCCGTTCTTGCTCTCCACCCAGACGCTGTCAACGGACTGTATGTCGGTGAAATGCACAATAGTATCACCAAACGAGGCGGCAAAGCCAAACATATACATGCGTGGCACCACCGTTTTCTTGGCAGTTGCGGTCTGCAAGGCCAGCATGGCCAGCACCACAACCATAATCAATCTTATATATTTCATTTTTCTTACAATATCCTTAGAATGCCCGTCATCCTTATATTAGGCCCATCCGTCTGCTGAACTAACGGTCTCCCTCATTCCCGAGGAGCCGGAAAAGGCTTTCTACGTTCCCAGATAAGCTCTCAGCACCTTATTCTTCGTACAGGTGCGCAGGCGGCGTATGGCCTTCTCCTTTATCTGACGTACGCGCTCGCGCGTTAGTCCATATTTCGCACCTATCTCATCAAGCGTCAGTTCCGGCTGATTGATACCGAAGAAGGCCTCGATGACGTTACGCTCGCGCTCGTTCAGCACCTTCAGTGCCTGGTTAATCTCTGCCTTCAGCGACTCCTGCACCAACTGGCGGTCGGCGGTGGGCGAATCATCGTTCACCAGTATATCGAGCAGCGAGCCTTCGTCGCCGTCGACAAAAGGTGCGTCGACCGACACATGGCGGGTGTTGGCGCTCATGGCCTCGTCGATTTTCTCCTGTGGCAAGTTCACATGCTCCGACAGCTCTTCAGCCGAAGGGCGTCGCTCGTTCAGCTGTTCAAACTGGTTCAGCGCACGGTTGATCTTATTCACTGACCCCACTTGGTTCAGCGGCAGCCTCACGATGCGGCTCTGCTCGGCAATGGCCTGAAGGATGCTTTGCCGAATCCACCACACGGCGTAGCTGATGAATTTGAATCCGCGTGTCTCGTCGAACTTTTCGGCAGCCTTAATCAGCCCCAAGTTGCCCTCGTTGATAAGGTCGGCCAGCGAGAGGCCCTGGTTCTGATACTGTTTTGCCACCGACACCACAAAACGCAGGTTGGCCTTGGTCAGACGTTCCAAAGCGCGGCGGTCTCCAGCCCTGATACGGGCTGCCAGCTCCACCTCCTCCTCAATGGAGATTAGCTCTTCGCGTCCTATTTCCTGCAGATACTTCTCAAGAGACTCGCTCTCCCGATTCGTAATCGACTTCGTGATTTTTAGTTGTCTCATCGTGGCATTAGCTTATAGTTATTCCGTGCAAAGGTACGGAAAAATCGCCGAACACACGCAACAACCTCCTATATTTTGCCGTTGCTTGCCATTTTTTAACATTTGCGCCGACTTGCTGGCGGCCTTACGCAGCTTGTGAACGTCAAAGGACTATTTCTTGGTCCTCGAATGATGGCTGAAACCGTAACACGGCCCGATACAGAGCGTAACGCGCCGTGTTACGCTCTGTATCGGGCCGTGTTACGGTTTCAGCACTTGCTCTCTGCCGCCGTTGTGCTGATGACCGAAACGGTTATTTATTCGTTCTGCAGTTCTACCACGAAGTAGCCCTTGCGGCCGGTAGGATAGATACCCTTGACGATGAGTACGGGTTCCTTCGACGTCGACACTTCCTTTACGATTTTCTGCAGGTCGTCGATGGTCTTCATGGCCTCGTCGTTCACCTGGCGGATGATGAAGCCTTTGGGTATGCCTGCATCTTTCAGCTTTCCGTTGTTCACCTTGATAACCTCCAGACCGTACTGAATCTCGAGCTGTTCCTTCTGTTCCTTGCTGATTTCGCGGAAGTCGGCACCCAGCACGTCCATGTCGGCATTCTTCACCACGCCGGTATTGCCCTGTTCGTTCTTCAGGGTGACAGTCTTCGTGTGCTTTTTCTTGTTGTGCAGATAGGTGATGCTCACCTTGTCGCCCGGGCGCTTTTGGGCCAGGAATCCCTGAAGGTCGCCCATCTGGGTCACCTTCTGTCCGCCCACCTCGGTGATGACGTCGCCCTTCTCCATGCCAGCCTCTTCAGCGGCACTGCCCTCCATGACCTCGGCCACGTAGATGCCCTCCATGGTGCCATAGTCCACAGGTTCCTTGTCCTCAGCCTTCTCTCTATCCACCTTGTCCTTGACGCCGATGCCACTGATGCCGATGATGGCACGCTGCACGGTACCGTACTTCTTCAGGTCGTCCACCACCTTGTTCATCATAGCCGTGGGAATGGCAAAGCCATAGCCGCTGTAGCTGCCCGTCTGTGAATAGAGCATGGCGTTGATGCCTACCAGCTGGCCCTGGCAGTTGACCAAGGCACCGCCCGAGTTGCCGGCGTTGATAGCGGCATCGGTCTGAATGAAGCTCTCCACGCTGTTGGCCCCAAGCGTCCGGGCCTTAGCCGAGATGATGCCTGCTGTGACGGTGTTGTTCAGTCCGAGAGGATTACCGATGGCCAGCACCCACTCGCCTACCTTCACATCGTCGCTGTTGGCAATCTCGATGGCAGGCAGGTTGCGACCGTCAATCTTGATGAGTGCCAGGTCGGTGGTCTTGTCGGCACCGATGATGCGTGCCGAATACTCCTTGTTGTCAGTCAGCGTCACGGTCAGCTCGTCAGCACCATCTACGACGTGGTTGTTAGTGACGATGTAGCCCTCCTTTGAGATGATGACGCCCGAACCGGTGGCTGTGCGCTTAGGTGTCTGAACCTGACGGCGTCGTGTGCCGCCCTGGCCCTGCTGGCCGCGGCCGAAGAATCCGCCAAAGGGGTCACTGAAGAAATCCTCGAAGGGATCAGTCGGAATCTCCACGGTCTGAATCTTCGAGTTCTGCACATATTTAATATGTACCACCGAAGGGAGCGCTTTCTCGGCTGCCTGAGTCAAGTCCACGGGCTGCTGGGCTGAGGCTGGAACGGCCGCAGAAACCAACACAAAAGCCACGGCGAGCGTGGTCTGCATCACTGTGTTTACAATCTTTTTCATTTTGTTATGCGTTTTGTTAATGTTCATTATTCTCTCAGAATTGCCATTGCAAATATAGCGTCAAAAAATGGGAAACTGACAAAACGGCACACTCTTTTCTTGCATTTTAACATTTCAAATTCCCCCTTTAATGCTTCTTTGCGCCCCGACTTGACATTTTTACATTCGTTTAATGACTTAAAATACGTAAAATCGGCACGCCGTACGCTTCTTTTTTGTACCTTTGCACCATAATGAACGTAAACTATAACGAAATCATAGACGAGTTCTACCCCGTCGACGACGAGTTGCGACGGCTACTGCTCAGGCATTCACGCCAAGTGGCCAACCGCTGTCTGCTGATTGCCCGCCGCCATCCGGAGCTGAATGCCGACATCGCATTCCTTGAAGCAGCGGCCATGCTCCACGACATCGGCATCCGTTGGTGCCACGCCCCCAGTATCTTCTGCACAGGCAGCGAGCCTTATATCCGCCACGGGCTGATAGGTGGCCATCTGCTGCGGCAAAGGGGAATGGAGGCTTTGGCACGGGTGTGCGAGCGCCATACCGGAACCGGACTCACCCGTGAACAGATAGAACGTCAGTCATTGCCCCTGCCATCCGACGACTACACGCCACAGACCACGGAGGAACAGATGGTGTGCTACGCCGACAAGTTCTACTCGAAGAGCCGTCCCGACCGCCAGTTCACCGTGGAGCAGGCCGCCCAGAGCCTCGAGAAGTTCGGAGAGGAAGGCGTACGGAAGTTCCTGACATGGGCCGGGATGTTTGAATAGGAGCAAAAACTACACGCTGTTTAACTCCCTTTAACTCCATTCACACCGCTAACTCCCCAAAAATATGTAATTTTGCAGTCGCAATGAAACGAAAGGCGTTCGTCATAGTGCTTCTGTCGGCTCTCATCTTCATGGGGGCCTGTTCGCCGTTGATGACGAAGAAAGAGAGCCATGAGCCCGAAGCCACCAGCCAAACGGTTGTAGCTCAGCCCGCCAATGCGCCGATCCGTAGCCACCGGTCGATGGGAGTCAAGGCGGATGGCAACCTGCCGCTTATTGGGGAGAAACATTACGGATTCCCCGACAGTCTGGGCATTGCACTTGCCGACAGCCTTGGTACCATGCTTGCCGACAGCCTGGGCATTGCATTTAACGACAGTATGGGGACTGTTCCCATGACTGACAGTCTAAACGCTCAAAGCCTTGGGCGACGGGCGGCTGCGGGGGAAGCTGAAGTGAAAGCCGCCCTCGAGGAGAAGGTGGGGGCCACGACAGCACGTGCCGCCCTGAAACGCGACACCACACTGATGGACTCTCTCGAGCTGGCCATCTATAAATACAACAAACAGATTGACGACTCGCTGCGCATCGATTCGCTCAACCGACAGAAGAAGAACGGCATCGATTCACCCGTGGAGTTCTCCGCCACCGACTCACTCGTCTACGAGGCCGGCACAGGCATGGCCCATCTCTACGGACAGGCCCACGTGAAATATCAGAACATGGATCTCCAGAGCGAGAAGATTTTCATGAATCTCGACTCGTCGCTGGTTCATGCCACAGGCAAGATGGACACCCTGACCAACAAACTGACGGGGACGCCCATATTCCAAATGGGTAGCGACACCTACGAGAACGACACCATCGCCTTCAACTTCAAGACGAAGAAGGGCCTCATCACCCAGGTCTACACCGAGATTGAGGATGGTTTTCTGACGGCCGAGATAGCGAAGCGCGGTGCCAACGGCGAGCTATACCTCATGCACGGCAAGTACACCACGTGCGACGCCCCCCACCCCGACTTCTACCTGGCCCTCTCACGCGGTAAAGCCCGCCCCGGCAAGGACGTTGTCTTCGGCCCTGCCTACCTCGTCGTGTGCGACGTGCCAGTGCCGCTGGCCATCCCTTACGGATTCTTCCCCTTCTCCAAAAGCTACAGCAGCGGATTCATCATGCCCACCTACGGCGACGAGACGCAGCGCGGATTCTATCTTCGCGACGGCGGCTACTACTTCGCCATCAGCGACAAGATGGATCTGAAGCTCATCGGCGAAATCTACACGAAGGGCTCATGGGGTGCCTCGGCAGCCTCGAACTACCGCAAGCGCTACCGCTACAGCGGCTCCATCTATGCCAGCTACCAGAACTCGGTGACCGGCGAGAAGAACCTGCCCGACTATACGAAGCAGACCAGCTTCAAGATTCAGTGGAGCCACCGGCAGGACCCGAAGGCCAACCCCTTCTCGAACATGTCGGCATCGGTCAACTTCGCCACGTCGAGCTACGAGCGCAACAACCTGACGTCGATGTACAACCCGCAGTCGATGACGCAGTCGACAAGAACCTCGTCGGTCAGCTACAGCACGGGCTTCTCCAGTCTAGGAATGACCCTCTCCACGTCGATGAACCTGAACCAGAACATGAAGGACTCGACCATCTCCATGACCATGCCCTCCCTGAACATTATGATTTCCCGTTTCTATCCCTTCAAACGCAAGCACATGGTGGGCAAGGAGCGCTGGTACGAGAAAATCTCGGTGAGCTACACCGGTAATTTCTCCAATTCTATCACAGCGAAGGAGGACGAGCTGCTTCACAAGAGCCTGGTCAAAGACTGGCGGAACGGTATGCAGCACACCATCCCCATCAACGCCAACTTCACGCTCTTCGGCTACGTCAACATCACGCCTGGCATCAATATCACCGACCGCACCTACCTGCGCAAGACCATGCGCTCGTGGGACAATGTCAGACAGCGCGAGGTGGCCGATACACTGAGCGGTTTCTACAACGTCTATAACTGGAACCTGTCGCTGTCGGCATCGACCAAGCTCTACGGCATGTACGTTCCCAACCGGAAGATCTTTGGCAACAAGATTGACCGCATACGCCACGTCCTCACGCCTACCATAGGATTCAGTTATGCCCCCGACTTCAGCGCCAAGCGCTACGGCTACTACGAGACCTACCAGAAGACCGACGCCCAGGGCAACGTGTCGCTGGTGGAGTACTCGCCCTTCCAGGATGCCCTCTACGGCGTGCCCGGCAAGGGCAAGACCGGCAGCATCAATATGCAGCTGCAGAACAACCTTGAGATGAAGGTGCGCGACCGCAACGACTCCATCCGCAAGGTGAGCCTCATCGACGAGCTGAGCCTGAGCACACGCTACAACATGGCAACGAAGATACGTCCCTGGGGCGATGTGAATGCCAACATCCGACTGAAGTTAACCAAGAGCTACACCTTCAACCTCAATGCCGTCTTTGCCAGCTATGTCTACGAAGCCGACTCGGTGGGTGGCCCAGTACGTGTCAGCGAGCGCACCACCTACTGGGAGAAAGGCAAGATAGGCCGTTTCCAGGGCATGTCGCAGAACCTCAGCTACACCCTGTCGAACGAGAAGATAGGCAACATCATCAAGTGGCTCAAAGGTGAACGGCCCCTGAAAGGCAACAAGGACAAGGACAAAGACAAGGACAGGGCCGAGGAAGAGGAGGACGAACTGGACGTTGACACCAACATCGACAAGGACATGGAAGACGCCAAGCACGGTGCGAAGAAGAAGGACGCCGGCAAGGCCGAGACCGACGAGGACGGCTACATGGCTTTCTCGCTGCCCTGGTCTGTCAGCATAGGCTATGGCATCTCCATGCGTGAGAACACCGACCGCTCAAAGTTCAACTACCACACCATGCGCTATCCCTACAAGCTGACGCAGAACCTGAACATCAGCGGCAACATACGCCTCAGCGACGGATGGAACATCACCTTCTCGTCGGGCTATGACTTCGACAACAAGAAGATCACCATGACTACAGCATCGCTCAGCCGCGACCTGCACTGCTTCAACATGTCGTGCTCGGTGGTGCTCTCACCCTACACCAGCTACAACTTCTCGTTCCGCTGCAACGCTTCCACTCTGACCGATGCCTTGAAATACGACAAGCGCAGCGGCTATTCTAACTCCGTACAATGGTATTAGACTAAGGTGATTTTCAACAATTCACTTAGTACAAATGGATGTGATTGAACCGCTTAAAGTCAGGGCGGCGATTCACGAAATTTGTTTCAGGGCCGCTGAACTATTAGTTCAACGGCCCTGAACCATTAGTTCAGCCGCCCTGAACTAATAGTTTCAGACCGCTTGAAACTATTTCGGGGGGCATATCTCTTTTTTTGAAACTGTTTTTTGTGACCTTTACAGTCCTTTCCTTGTCCTCATTGCACTCACTGCCGCCTGTTCTTCCCCATCCATCCGCGCAGGGTGAAATAGAGCCACTCCTGGAGGCGGAAGAGCACCCACGCGGGCATGGGTCGATAGCCGAACTTGCTGGCGACGGCAGGGTCGAGCAGACTGCGGTCGAGGGTATGCCACACGCGGCGAATCTCGCTGAGTCCATAAGCAGCATCGGCAGGCGGCAGGCGGTGGTCGTTCAAGTGATAGAACATGTAAAGGTCGACAAGGGTCAGCAGGCGCTTGGTCTCCCACAGGCGCATGACGTCGCTGTCGGCATCCATGCCGATGAGCTGACGCTTCATGCTCTCGTTGGCCTTGAGGAAGTCGAAACGGCGCACACTGACGGCATGAGTCACCGAGCCGGCATGTTGGCGATAGTTGTAAACGCCCTGGCACCGACGCACCTGGCGCGATGCAAAATAGTGCAGCCGCGTGGTGTTGTCGTCGCTATAGGCCTTGCAGGTGTCGTCGTAAGGGAAACGCTGATGGATGGCAGTGCGCACCATGTAGACCCCGTGGATTTGCCAGTCGAGACTCAGGCGGAAGGCCTCGCTGCCCGTGAGCTGTTCAAAGGCTGGCATGGTGTAGAGCTCCTCGTGGTCGGCATAGACATAATTGACATCGAAGAGCACGCAGTCGGTCAGCGGATGAGCTTCGGCCACAGCCAGGGCCTCAGCTAGGGCATTGGGCGACAGCCAGTCGTCGGCATCGAGGAAACACACGAAGTCGCCTTTAGCTTCGGCCAGTCCCTGGTTACGTGCATAGGCCTGACCATGATTACTGTCCAGATGAATGATGCTGAAGCGCGAATCGGCCGAAGCATACTGGCGAAGCACATCCCACGACGAGTCAGTGGAGCAGTCGTCAATGCAGATGGCTTGCCAGTCGGCATGACTTTGCCCCCGCAGCGAGTCGAGACATTCCGACAGGAAGGGTGCCGCATTGTAAACGGCGATGAGCACCGTCACCTTAGCCATGGAACCGCTGTTTCAGATTGGTTGTCAGCTTCGTCCACAGCGAGGTCTTCTGGTGAAGGACTATCAACGAGAAGCCAAGAGCAATGAGTGTGGTGACAAGGGCCACAAACCAGTAGCCCCAGCCGTGGACGGTGTAAACGAGAAAGAAGGCCAGCAGGCCCAGCAAGATGTGCACGCCGCTATAGATAAAGACAAAGGGCGTGGGCCGGTAATGATAGCGCACATAGGTAAAGGTATAGACCAGCACGAACTCGAAGACGGAGGCCACCAGCAGGGCGATGCCGGTGCCGGAGAGTCCCCAATAGTGATAGCCTGCCATGACCAGTCCCACCATGGTCACATCGTAGATGGCCTCGAGCACCAAGTAGGAACGGCCGTCGCCCTTGGCCAGGGGCAGATAGCACACTGGCAGCTTCATGGCTCGCAGATAGAGGGCCAGCGTGGTGAAGCGCATCATGTCGACCACGGGCAGGAACTCGTGGGTGAACAGCAGGGGAATGAGCAAGGGGGTGACGAACAGCAGGGCAACCAGCATGGGGCCGATGAGCAACACCGACACCTCTATCTGGCGGTTCACCGTCTGGTTCGACAATGCCACGTCCTTGTTCACGGCCGACAGACGGGGGAAATAGTCGGTCTCCATGGCCGAGAACACCATGCCGCCATAGGTCATGGTCATCATAAAGCCCACGTTGTAGAAGCCCACGATGTCGAGATCGCCCTTCACGTTCAGGTACGAGCGTATCAGCACCTCGACGCCGCTACCCAAGATGCCGGCCAGGACAAAGGCAACGCCAAGGCGCACCATCTCCATGCCCTCGCCCAGAATGCCATTGACACCACTCAGCCGCAACGGATACAGGCGATAGGAGAAACGGATGGTGAACAGCAGCGATGCCAACGCCATGAGCACGATGACGGGCACAATGCCCGACTGGCCAAAGTAATAATAGATGGGAATGCTGATGAGAAGGGCTGCAAACACCGAGTAGATTTGTATGACGGCCAACGCCTTCAGACGCCGCGCGCCCTTCAGAATAGCCGTCTCGCCGCCGGCGATGGCAAGCAGAGCCACAGCGGGAGCCAGCAGCACAAAGTGAAGGGTGTGGTCACCCCAGGAAAAGGTGTAGCTGCTTAGCAGCGGGCCGGCTATGACGCACACCAACATGCCCAGCAAGGCCGTCAGCAGGCACCAGCCACGAACCACCTTGATGAAATGGGAGATGCGCGCCTCGTCGCCGGAGTCGAACAGCTCGGAGACGTGGCGAACAGCACTGAACGAGATGCCAAGGTTAGTGGCCTGGGAGATGAAGTTCACAGACGAGTTGAAGAGCGACGCCAACCCCATGCCCGAGGGCCCCAAAAGCCAGGCTACAATCTTGTTGCGCACAAGGCCGATGAGAATATTCAGACCCTGCACACCACCAAAAATGCCTGTATATTTCAGGATATGGCCGTAGCCTTTCTCGCGTTGTTCGTCCATGATAATCACTTTCAAAACGCAAAAGTACAACAATTATTTTGTTTTTACGTTATTTTATTGTAATTTTGTGGCTGTGAAACTGAGCATCGTCATACCCGTATACCGTGTGGAGGCAACGCTGGAGCGCTGCCTGAAAAGCATCGTGGGGCAGACCTTCCGCAATTTCGAGGTGATACTGGTCGACGATGGCTCGCCCGACCGCTGTCCGCAGATGTGCGACGAGTGGGCACTGAGCGACAACAGAATCAGGGTGATACACAAAGAGAACGGCGGACTGAGCGATGCCCGCAACGCCGGCATAGAACAGGCAACGGGCGAGCACATCACGTTCGTCGACTCCGACGACTTCCTGGCCGCCGACACCTACGAACAGGCAATGGCACTGGCCGAGAGGGCCGACATCGTGGAGTTCCCCATCTATCGCTTCTATGGCTCAAAGCGCCAGGCCGTGGTCTGTTTCCCCGAATACACCTACCACGACATGGGTGAGTACTGGCTGAAGGGGAAGGCTTACGAACATACCTACGCCGTGAACAAGATTTACCGGCGGCGACTGTTCAGCGAAGTGCGCTTCCCCGTGGGCCGGGTGTTTGAGGATGTCTATACCCTGCCCCAGCTGCTCAGACGGGCAGAAAGCGTGATGACCACCGGCAAAGGAATGTACTACTACTGTGCCAACGAGCAGGGCATCACGGCCACGGCGAAAGGCTCCGAACTGAACATGCTACTCGAAAGCCACCTGGTTGCCATGAGACTATGGGTGGACGATGCTTACTACATGGAGGTGCTCAACAAGCAGATAGACGTCTGCGAGCTGACCGGCAGAGCTCCCGCCATACCACCGCGGAAAGTCAGCCCACTGGCCAAAGGGCTATCGCCCACGGCACGGATGAAGGCGGCGGCACTCAGACTACTTGGAATAAAAGGAATATGCAGACTCAACAGAATCATACACAAGGCGACGGGCAGGTGCTCATAAGCTTCATCATACCGGCCTACAACGTGCCCACTGACATGCTGCGCCAATGCCTTGACAGCATCAGGGCATTGTCGTTGCGACGCTACGAACGGGAAATCATCGTGGTGGACGACGGCTCGGACCTGCCCTTCATCAGTGCGCTCACAGAGTATCAGAACGACATCATCTACATCCGCAAAGCCAACGGCGGACTGTCGACAGCACGCAACATGGGCATCCGAATGGCCACGGGAGCCTACATACAGTTCATCGACGGCGACGACATGCTCATTCAGGCACCCTACGAGCACGTCACCGACCTCATCAGGTACGGCAAGTCCGACCTCGTGATGTTCCACTTGACTGACACGCTACAAAAGAAGATGGACTATAACGACTGCGAACCCATGAGCGGCGCGGAACTGATGCGCAGCCGCAACATACACGGCACGGCCTGCGGGATACTGTTCAAGAGAACCATCATGGGAAGCCTGAGATTCACACCGGGCATATACCACGAGGACGAGGAGTTCACACCACAGCTGCTGCTAAGGGCCGAAAGGGTCATCACAACCGATGCCAAGGCTTATTTCTACCGACACCGCCCCGACACCATCACCACCAGCAACGACATACGCAAAAGACTGAAACGGCTGAACGATGCCAAGGGCGTCATACTAAGACTGAACACGCTCGCCGCCACACTCCCTGCTGAGGAGCGCTTGGCCATGCAGCGCCGTACGGCTCAGCTCACCATGGACTATATCTACAACGTCATCACGCAGACAAAGAGTCAGCACTATCTGGATCGACGCCTCGAGGAGCTGCGCCGCAAAGGACTCTTCCCCCTGCCCGACCGCGACTATACCACTAAATACAAATGGTTCCGCCGAATGACGAACACAAGCGCCGGACTGAAGATGCTGCTACACACACTGCCTTACATAAACCGGGAACGATGAAGATTCTGCTACTGGGAGAATACAGCAACGTACACAACACCCTGGCCGAAGGACTGCGACAACTGGGACACCAGGTGACAGTGGCCTCGAATGGAGACTTCTGGAAAAACTATCCACGCGACGTAGACCTCACCCGACGGCCAGGAAAGATAGGGGGCATGGCGCTCATGGCCAAGGTCTGCTCGCTGCTGCCACAATGGCGGGGCTACGATGTGGTACAACTCATCAACCCGCTCTTCATCGAACTGAAAGCCGAACGGCTCGGCTCCATCTATCGCTATCTACGCCGCCACAACAGCCGCATGGTGCTTGGAGCATTCGGCATGGACTGGTACTGGGTGAACGAGTGTACATACCGCAAGCCGCTGCGATACAGCGACTTCAACATTGGCAACGAGGTGCGTACCGACGAAGCGGCTCGAAGCGAGCAGCGCGACTGGCTCGGCACACCCAAAGGCGAACTGAACCGCTCGATGGCAGCCGACTGCGACGCCATCGTCACCGGACTCTACGAATACGATGTCTGCTATCGTCCGCACTTCCCCGAGAAGACTCACTTCATCCCCTACCCTATCAAGAGTCCAGAGCCTTCTCAGCTCTCCACCAACGCCGCCTCACCTCACGGCCCCAAGCTAAAACTCTTCGTCGGCATTAGCCGCGGGCGTAGTGCATACAAAGGCACCGACATCATGCTGAAGGCTGCCGAAGAGGTGAGGCAACGCCACCCCGACCGCTTGGAAATCATCAAGGCTGAGGGTGTGCCCTTTGGCGAATATCAGAAGCTGATGAACGGCAGCGATGCCATCCTCGACCAACTTTACAGCTACACCCCCGCCATGAACGCACTGCTGGCCATGGCGAAAGGCATCATTGTCGTAGGAGGTGGAGAACCCGAGAACTATGCCATCCTGGACGAGCAAGAGTTGCGCCCCATCGTCAACGTACTGCCCTCCTTCGACAGCGTCTGCCACGAACTGGAACAGCTCATCCTGCATCCCGACCGCATCCCCCTGCTGAAGCGCCAAAGCATAGAATACGTCCGCCGCCACCACGACTACCTCAAGGTGTCCCGGCAGTACGAAGCGCTCTACCAGGCCATCCCTGCTAAGGGACAGTCAGCATGAGCAAGCGTTGCCTGCTTTGCCGGGAACTTCGCCAGCATTGCTGAAAACTGCCACAGACGAAGCCCGCAAATCCCCGCCAATAATAACGACATCTACTGTTTTCATATCCTTCATCGGTTGTGGCCACAATATCACTCATTATTCCCCAATTCCTGACCGCTTTACTGGAGGATCACATAAAACAAGGTGGAAAAGCGCAAAATTTGTGGCGTTTAGCTCTAATTTGTTGTCAGGAGGCTCAAACCACCGTCTACGTGGAGGTGACCAGCGTCATCAAACCGCCGACTACGTGGAGGTGACCAGCGTCATCAAACCGCCGACTACGTGGAACCACATCGACTTCCTTCTTCGTCTTCAACAAAGCAACAAAAAAACTGTTGCCGCGTTCAAGTTCTGCACTTGAATGCGGCAACAATTGTTTCGCTGTATAGATAAGGTATCCCTTATTTGAAGAAGTCCTTCACGGCCTCATTGGGAACCATCTGCTCATCAAAGATGTAGGCACCCGTCTTCGGGCTGCGAACCATCTTGATGACCTTAGAGTAAGCACGACCATCCTTTGAACCTTCGTGCAGGGTAGCAACGACTTTCTTTGCCATAGTTCTTTAGCCTTTCTATCTTACTTAATCTCCTTGTGAAGAGTCATCTTCTTCAGGATGGGGTTATACTTCATCAGCTCCATGCGCTCCGGCGTGTTCTTACGGTTCTTGGTCGTAATGTAACGGCTGGTGCCAGGGAGTCCGCTGTTTTTCATCTCGGTGCACTCCAGTACTACCTGTACACGGTTGCCTTTTGCTTTCTTGCTTGCCATGGTATTTAGTCTCCTATTACTTTAATATCCTTCCAATCGACGTGACCCTTGGCAACAGCCTGCTTCAAGGCGGCATCGAGACCTACTTTATTGATCAAGCGAAGACCAGCGGCGCTAATCTTCAACTGAATCCAGCAGTCCTCCTCAACGTAGAAGAACTTCTTGCTGAACAGATTGACGTCAAAGCTACGCTTCGTGCGGTGCTTCGAGTGAGACACATTATTACCAATCTGTGCCTTCTTTCCTGTGATTTGACAAACTTTAGACATTTCTATCTACTTTCTTTTTAAGTCTTTTAATACTTACTTACTCCAAACAGGGTGCAAAGGTACGAATTTTACCGAAGAATGAAGAATGAAGAATGAAGAATCACTTCTTTCTTAAAGTTTTTTAACTCTCACCGCTTGTTTTAGTGCCCTCTTCCTCTGCATCTGTGACATCTTCGGACTTCAGGAAGTCGCGGAATAGCTGCATGGCACGGGTAGTGGCAACGGCAATGTTAACATCGCGGCCCTGGTCTTCCTCCAGCTTGCAGGTGACCACGCGGTCGGGGGTGCCGCAGGCCAGCCAGATGGTGCCCACGGGGATGTCTTTCGTGCCTCCGCCGGGGCCTGCCAGACCTGTAGCGGCAATGGCATAGTCGGTGTTCAGCGTCTTGCAGGCACCTTTCACCAAGGCGATGGCCACTTCCTCGCAGACGGCAGTCTTCTCCTCAATCAGCTCGTGGCTGACGCCGAGGAGTTTTTCCTTCACTTCGTTGACATAGCAGATGATACCGCCCTTGAAGTATTTCGATGCACCGGGTACGGCAATAATCGACTCGGCAATATGTCCACCCGTGCAACTCTCGGCGGTCGACACTGTTCTTTCTTTTTCCCAAAGCAGTTCGTTGACGTCCCTGCTCACGATCTTTCCTTCAAATTCCATATCATAGCCCCCCACATTAAGGGGGATGGGGTCTGAACAAGCGTACAATCAGACATATAATGTTAAACTCGCAGGGACTCTGCGCTTGTTCAGACTCCCTGCCCCTGGCTTAGGGGGTTAAGAAAACGTCACTTTCGAGAATGCCGGCGCGTCTATCGGGCAGAACTCCTTATCCAGATACTTGTAGTAGCCCACGATGCCTATCATGGCGGCATTGTCGGTGGTGTAGCTGAACTTCGGTATATAGATAGTCCAGCCGTAACGGCGGGCATGGTCGTGGAAGGCATTGCGCAGTCCGTTGTTGGCACTGACGCCACCTGCCACCGCCACGTGCTTGATGCCCGTCTGCTTCACTGCCTGGCGCAGTTTCTTCATCAGGATGTCGACTATGGTCCACTCGAGCGAAGCGGCCAGGTCTTCCTTGTGGTGCTCTATGAATTCGGGATCGTCGGCTATCCACTTGCGCAGGGAGTAGAGGAACGAGGTCTTCAGTCCCGAGAAGCTGTAGTCGAGCCCTGGGATGTGTGGCTCGGAGAACTGGAAGGCCTTGGGATTTCCCTGCCGTGCCAGCCGGTCGATGACAGGCCCTCCTGGATAGCCCAGTCCCATCACCTTCGAGCACTTGTCGATGGCTTCACCGGCAGCATCGTCGATGGTCTGCCCGAGCACCTCCATATTATTATACGCGCGTACAAGCACTATCTGCGAATTGCCGCCCGAGACGAGCAGGCAGAGGAATGGGAACGGGGGAACGGTTTCGCTCCCTTCGGGTGATTCGGAGGGGGTCTTGATGAAGTGGGCCATCACATGGCCCTGCAGGTGGTTTACGTCTATGAGGGGGATTCCCAGTGCACGGGCAAAGCCTTTGGCGAAGTTCACGCCCACCAGCAGCGAGCCCATGAGGCCCGGACCGCGCGTGAAGGCGACGGCACTCAGCTGTTCCTTCTTGATGCCGGCACGCTTGATGGCCTCGCTCACCACGGGCACCACATTCTGCTGGTGCGCACGGCTGGCCAGCTCGGGCACCACGCCGCCATAGGCCTCATGCACGCTCTGCGATGCCGTGACGTTCGACAGCAGCACGCCATTCTTCAGTACAGCCGCCGACGTGTCGTCGCAGCTCGACTCTATACCCAGTATGTATATATCCTTCTCCATTTTTGTAGCCATCGGGCTTCTATACATCTAAAGCATCTGTCCCTCCAGGGGGCAATATTGTCTTCAAACCTTGCTCGCCTTCAAGAGTCCCATTGTCGGCTGCAAAGTTAGTCATTTTCCGTCAAACGGTCAAAGGTTAAGGATATAATGTTTATTAAAATACCTGTATTTGTATGATTTTGCAGGACAGATCCCCGACTCGGCCTAATAGGTCAGCACCTCCACGCCGTGGTCGGTCATCAGCAGGGTGTGCTCCCACTGTGCGCTGGGTTTCTCGTCCTCGGTGATGACCTCCCAGCCAGTGGGGTCATCGGCATCGATGAACACTTTCCACGTGCCCATGTTGATCATCGGCTCGATGGTGAAGACCATGCCTGGCACGAGCAACATGCCCGTACCGCGGTGGCCGTAGTGATCCACGTCGGGCTCTTCGTGGAACGCGTTGCCCACGCCGTGGCCGGCCAGGTCGCGCACGATGCCGTAGCCGTATTTCTTGCAGTGCTTCTCGATGGCATGACCGATGTCGCCCACGAAGCCGAAGGGCTTGGCGGCCTCCATGCCTATCTCCAGGCACTCCTTCGCCACGCGCACCAGTTGTTCCTTCTCGGGCGTGGTCTTGCCGATGATGAACATGCGCGAGGCGTCGGCATAGTAGCCGTCGAGGATGGTGGTGAAGTCGACGTTGATGATATCGCCCTCCCTCAGTATGTCCTGGGCCTTCGGCACGCCATGGCACACGACCTCGTTGATGCTCGTGCACACGCTCATGGGGAACGGGGGCGTCTCCTCGTCGCCGCCATAGTTCAGGCAGGCTGGCGTGGCATGGTGCTCCTCGCAGTATCGGCGGCAGATACGGTCGATCTCCAGCGTCGACATGCCTTCGTGTATGGCGGCAGCCACGGCATCGAGCACGCCGGTGTTCACCACGCCAGCCTTCCTGATGCCTTCTATCTGCTCGGGGGTCTTTATCAAGTCGCGGGTGGGCACCAGTTTGCCTTTGTCCTCCCAGTACATCACCTGCTTGTCAAGTTCTGTAGGCTCCTGCCCCGGCAGGCAGTGCCATCTTCTCTTCTTATTCATGGTTCTCTATGCTATTTGGGTCATCTGAGGGGGCACATCCTTCCAAAAGCGGTAGGTGATGTCCTCGAACTCGCCATTATCCTTCCTACGGTACATCCGTTGGTTGGTGGTACGCTGGTTCAACGGGCCCAGATGGCGGATGAACGGTCCAATCTTGATATAGTCGAAATCGGCCTTGCAGACCACGGGCGGAACCCTGAGGCGGCCGCTGTACCAGGCCACCTTCAACTGCGGGTACTCCTCATGGATATACTGTGCCAGCAGGTTCACCCCCTTCGGGTCGGCGTCGCCGCCCATCATGGCTATGCACGTGATGTCGGGCATGAACTTGCCCACAAAGGCGTCGATGGCAGCCGTGTCGAGGGGGATGCCGATGTCCTCCCAGAGGTAATGGCTATGACAGCCCGGACAGCGACACGGACAGTTGGCAATGTTGATGGCCAGCGTCACCTCGTCGGGGATTTCCTGGAACACTACAGCCGTATTAACGTACTTCAGCATTTCTCAGTCCTTACTCCACAATTCCCTTTCCACATTCCACAATCTCTCATTCGCACCCCTACGCCTGATGGGCATAGTAGCGGCGGGCGGCCTCCTCCTGTCGCGGTTGCGAGAAGTTGCTGACGCGCTTCAGGTAGCCTATGATGCGGGTCATGTAGTCCACGTTCTTTGAATGGCAGTGGGGGCACTCCTTCAGGTAGCGCTTGTCGATGGTGCCACAGTCGTTGCAGATGGTGTTGGGGATGTTGAACGTGAAGTAGTTGCACCCCTCTTTGGCAGCCACCTTCAGCAGCTGCTGGTACTGCTGCTTCGACAGGTGCTCGTCGAGGTTCATGTGAAGGGCCGAGCCGCCAGTGAGGTGCTCAATGTAGGGGGCGCCGTGCAGCTTGAACTTGTCGATGACGCTCAGCGAGTCGTCCTCCACCACGTAGAAATAGGAGTTGTAGCAGTCACGCGGCACGAAGTAGCCGTCCTCGCGGTCCCACTTCGCGTGTTTCACGCCCACATTCTCAGCGGGAATCATCTCGCAGTTGAACATCACGTCCTTCGTGCGGTACTTGGCGTTGTACTTCTCAATGAGTCCCAGGATGCCCTGTACGAAGTGCAGATAGTCGTCGTTGGGCGTAATCTTCAGGCCCATGAACTCGGCTGCCTCCACCAGGCCGTTGATGCCGATGGTGAGATACTGCCTACCTATATTAATATATCCAGCGTCGAACAGGGGCAGCATACCGTGGGCCTGCAGCTCCTTCAGGTTCTCGTTGTAGGCCAGCTGCACCTTGTGGCAGAGGTCGATCACGCCGCCAAGGTACTCCAGATAGTCCTGCTTGTGGTTCACGGCATACTGGATGCAGCGGTTCAGGTTGATGGTCAGCACGCTCTTCGAGCCTGTCGACACGCCGCCGGCACCAAGCGTATAACTGAAGCCATTGTCGGTAATCTCGTTGCGCAGACGGCAACAGCTCGACAGCGAGTCGGCGTTGTTGCTCATGTAGGTGAAGAACGAGTGGCCCTCCGAGTACATCTCGGCCGTGAAGTCTCCCCACTCCGGGTCCTTGCAGTCACCGTTCTCGTCGGTCAGCAGCGCCATCGTCTCAACGGGGAAGGTCAGCAGCGTCTTCGTGCGCTCTTTGTTGAACCACTTCATAAACCGCTTCTGCAGCCAGCTCAGGCCCTCCCAGTCGGGCTTCGAGCCGTCGGGGAAATAGAACTCGCCAAAGATGCTCTCGAAATAATAGCGGTCGTAGTAGGCGATGTTCCAGAACACAGCCTGATAGTTGCGGGCACCCGTGGGCTGGTTCAGCGTGTACACTATCTGCTCGAAGTAGTCGGTGATGATCTTGTCGATCGTGCGTTTCTTCAGGCTCAAGTCGGCCTGCTCGTTGGCCCGCTTCCAGTAGTCCTGGCCATACTCCTCGCCAATGAAATAGTTCATGTACATCAGGAACTCGGGCGTGGCACACGCACCGCTCAGCATCGAGCTCACCATGAACACCATGTTGACGAAACCACCGGCAAACGACTTCAGGTTCGTCGGAGCAGTAGAGTTGCCACCAATGCTCGTAGTGCCGCCGATGAGCCACGGATACATCGTTATCGACGCACAGTAGTTAGCCAGGCTCGTCTCGTCGTTCTTATATATAAAGTGGTGGGTCAGCTTGTCAATGTATTCATTGGCCAGCTCCTTGCCGTACATCTTCTTGATGCGGTCGGTCAGCAGACGGCGGTTCAGGCGGATGAAGTTCGACTTCGGCAGCTCGCCTATCAGCGTCGCAATGTTCTTGTGCTCCACGTTGGCATTGGCATCGTATTTAGAGCCGGTGGCAGCGTTCACACTCTCCATATACTCCGACAGGAACATCATCTTCTCCAGAGTCTCGCGATCCTCAGTGTGCTGCTGGCGATAGAGCATGAACGACTTGGCCACCTTGTAGTAGCCCTCGCGCATCAGCGCCTCCTCCACCTGGTTCTGGATATCCTCCACCTTGATGTCATCCTTAATATCCAGATGACTCAGGATTTTCGAGACAGAGCCCAGGTCGACAGGTTCGTCCACACTCTCGAACGCTTTCAAGACAGCGTTCATAATTTTGTCAAGCGAGAAGCGATCTTTTGAACCGTCGCGCTTCGTAATCGTAAAGTTTTTAATTTCCATATCTATATGTCTTTTAGTCATTTCGGTAATCTGTCCTCACGGATAGCTTTCCCGTTTTGGAAAACTTTTTCTCTCACACACCGAAAAAAGTTTTCCATTTCGGAAAACCAATCGACTGCAAAATTACAAAGAAATATTGAATTCGGCAATACTTTCTCCCATTTTTTTTGCACTGCCCCACAAAAAAGTTTGCGGCCCACGAGGCGCCCACCCCATCCGCAGTGCCCCATCATCGGCTATGTTGCCATATTATCGCAACAACAAATCACAAAAACAGCCGCAAAGGCTCAGAAGCTCTCCGGACAGCTGGCCTTCTAAGGGCCAGCCATAATGAAACGAGCAACATATAAGTTATTGAGTCCACTTGTAAAAGTCATTATTTTCAGAATACCCCAAAAGAGTGCTTATACTTTGCTCTGTTCCGTGGGAAAATATGACTTTTTGTTAAGTAGAACTCGTTAGTATATACATTATGTGCTATGTTACAGCCGT
>JAILPA010000093.1 GCA_024690505.1 Prevotella sp. | reverse complement strand
ATGATGAACTGACGCAGCTTCATCTCGCGCTTTTCCAGGTCGAAGTCGTTGGGGAAAACGTTCTTCTCAAGGGCCTGTCGGAAGGTGGCTAACTGTGTGTCGCTGCCAATAACTTGTATGCGGTCTAAGGGAAAGAGCAAGTCGTCGCCAGAGGGGATGTTGAGGCGGTTCCCACCGCGCAGGATGCTGCTGACGTGCACACCGTATTTATGTCCCAGGTTCAACTGCTTCAGTGTCTGTCCCGTCCATACAGAGTTGTGGGGAATGTCAAAGTCGGCAATGTGAATATCGCGGTCGAGCAGGCGTCCCTCGTAAAGTGGACGGCGTTTGCCGTGTACCTGAGCCTCGATGTCGCGCGAACGGAGATTGTTGATGAACAGCCGTTCCAAGAGGATGCTTCTGTGCTTGATGCCACGCGAGAGGACTATCAGTATCACGCCTGCTGCGCCGAGGGTGATGACGATGGCGGGGGCGAAATGAAGCAGGTGCTGAAGGACGTAGAAGATATAGGTGGCAGCTATGACGCCACGCACTATGACGGTGAACATCAGCGGCGGTCGGTTGCGGTTGCTCTCAGCCCATAGTGCCTTCCATTCCTCGCTGTGGTTCTTTTTCATAATCATAGCGCGCAGGAAGGGTGATATGAACAGCACCGTGAGGAAGCCCGTAAGCAGGTCGGCCACATGCAGCTGATAGTGGAACACCATAAATGACAAGGGGAGGAGCTGGCTTATTAGGGGCGATATGATGATGAACATCACAAAGATGACGGCAGAGGAGAGAATGGCGTAGACCACTGTGTTCACCAGCATCTGTGTCAGCAGTGCCTTCCACTTGCTTTGCTCGTTCGAGTTGGGATGGCTCATCGACAGATGGTTCAGGGCGCGGATGAGCTTTGACGGTAATCGGTGTTCCAGCGTGTTGTAAGCCGGCGTGGCAAGCCGTATCATGTAAGGTGTGAGAAAAGTCGTGATGACGGATACGGCTACCACTACCGGATATAGGAAATTGCTGATGACGCCCAATGAGAGACCTAAGGATGCAATGATAAACGAGAACTCGCCTATCTGAGCCATCGAGAAGCCACAACGCATGGCACTTTTCAGACTCTCGCCTCCAAGCATGAAGGCAAACGACCCGAAGATGCTCTGGCCCACGATGATGGTGAGCACCAGTGCGAGAATGGGGAACGCATAGCTGACGAGTATCTGCGGATCGACTAACATGCCCACCGACACGAAGAAAATGGCACCAAAGAGATTCTTGACGGGCTCAACCAGTTTCTCAATGCGCTCGGCTTCGATGGTCTCGGCAAAAATGCTGCCCATGATGAAGGCTCCGAAAGCCGACGAGAATCCCACCTTCGAGGAGAAGACGGCCATGGCGCAGCAGAGGCCTAACGACACGATGAGCAGCACCTCGGCATTGATGAGGCTGCGAACGCGCCGCAGAAATATTGGTATGGCAAAGATGCCTACCACTAACCAAAGTATAAGGAAGAACCCAATCTTGAGTATCGAACCTAACATCTGGCTCCCGTTAGGATTGTTGCCGCTGGCAATGGCGCTCAGCATCACCATCATAACGATGGCCAGGATGTCTTCCAGTATGAGAACACTCATGACGAGCCCGGCAAACTGTTGCTGCCGAAGGCCTAAGTCGTCGAACGCTTTATATATAATAGTGGTGGACGACATGGCCAGCATTCCCCCCAGGAAGATACAGTCCATCCTGGACCATCCGAAAGCATAACCTACGACAACGCCCAGCATGGACATGCTGAAGATGATGCTTATGGTGCTGATGATGGGCGAAGCGCCCATCTTCAGGATTTTCTTGAACGAGAAGTCCAGTCCCAGTGAGAACAAAAGAAACATCACACCTATGTCGGCCCATAGGTGGATGTTCGACATGTCTACAACCGAAGCGGTGTAGGGCATGTGGGGCGATACGAGGAAGCCCGCCACTATATATCCTAAGACAAGTGGCTGTTTCAGGCGCTTGAACACCAGAGTGACGACACCCGCTACGACGAGGATGAGCGCCAGGTCAGATATCAGGGCCGGTAGCTCGCTCATAACGGTTGCTTAGAAGGGCAGGTCGTCAGCAGCATTCTCACCGGCAGGCTCCTGAGCCGGGGGGAACGGGGCGTTGGCAGCCTGGGACACGGCGGCAGGCTGAGCAGGCGGGAACGGAGCTGCCTGCGGTGCAGCACCAGCTACGCTCGTAGCGGCAGGAACAGTCTGGGCAGGCTGGCCGCGGAATACGTTGAACGCACGAATGTCATTGAACCACCGGCCATTATATTCGTGGGCATCAATATCAAACTGAACGGTAATTTCCTCACCGGCCTGAATGTTGAACTGCTTAATGCGGTCCTCGCCGAAAACGGTGAACACCATCTTGCGAGGATACTGTCCCGGCACTTCAATGACATACTCCTGACTCATCCATGAATTGCCATTGCGGGCAGAGACGCCACTACGAGGCTCCAAGATTGCAATAATTTTTCCTGTTAAATCCATAATGTTTCTATCGATAAATGTTTGTTTTTTACTAAATCGTTTGCGAAATTACTAAAATAGTTTGAAATCGAGCAATTTTTTGGCAAATATTTTGCGATTGACCCAGATTTTTTGTATTTTTGTGCTCTAATTCGGAACATAAAACAAAAAATAGTATCACTTATGAGATTTATTGTATCAAGCACTGCACTGAGCAACAGACTTGTCACCCTTTCAAGGGTCATCAACAGTAAGAATTCGCTGCCTATCCTCGGCGACTTCCTTTTTGAAATCATTGACGGACAGCTTTGTCTGACGGCTTCCGACAGCGAGGTGATGATGAAGACCCAGTTTGAACTGAACGAGAACGATGGTAACGGTCGTTTCTGCGTAGGCAACCATGATTTGCTGGAGGCAGTAAAGGGCATTTCCGAACAGCCCATCACTTTTGAGGTTGACCAGCAGACAAACATCGCACGGATTAGCTATCAGAACGGACATTTCTCGATGCCCGTTGAGAATGCCGACGAATATCCTATGGCACAGCAGGTGGGTGAGAGCGCCACGGAAATAAAGATTCCCACTGGCGTGTTGGCCGACAACATCAACCGCTCGCTCTTTGCTACGGCACAAGACGAGCTGCGCCCCGTGATGAACGGTATATATTTCGACCTGACCCCTGAATGCCTGGCTATTGTGGCCAGCGATGGTCACAAGCTCGTACGCAACAAGGTGCTGAACATCAGCAGCGACGTGCCTGCCTCATTCATCCTGCCGAAGAAACCTGCCACATTGCTGAAAGGCGTGCTTGGCAAGCAGGGAGGCGATGTCGTTATCCGCTTCGACGAACGGAATGCCGAAATCACGTTTGAAGAGGGTGTCATCATCTGTCGTCTCATTGAAGGCCGCTACCCGAATTATAACTCTGTCATTCCTCAAAACAATCCTAACCAGCTCACTGTTGACAGACAGGGGCTGCTGGCTGCCCTGCGCCGTGTGCAGCCGTTCTCCAACGACTCGAGCAACCTCATCCGCTTCCGCGTGGAAAACGGGACGCTGCAGCTCGATGCCGAGGACTACGACTTCTCGAAGACGGCTACGGAGAGTATGCTGTGTGAGTACAACGGCATGCCTATGAGCATTGGCTTCAAGGGCTCTTCGTTTATTGAAATACTCGGCAACTTCGACTGCGACCAAGTGATTATTCAGCTGGCCGACCCGAGCCGTGCCGGTCTGGTACTGCCCGCTGAGCAGCCCGAGAATCAGGACGTGCTGATGCTGATGATGCCGATGCTTATAAACGATTAGCAGTTACGAATTTCACAGCGTTATGAAGTTACAGCTGAAAAGACCGCTTGTCGTATTCGACCTGGAGACGACAGGGCTGGATTTGGTGAACGACCGGATTATACAGATTTCATATATCAAAGTATTTCCCGACGGCAAGGAGGAGCGTGGCAACTATCTCATCAATCCAGAGTGCCACATACCTGCGCTGATCACACAACTGACGGGTATCAGTGATGCTGACGTCAAGGACAAGCCCACGTTCAAACAGCTAAGCAAGGAGCTGGAACAGAAATTCAAGGGTTGTGATTTCGCTGGCTTCAACTCGAACCATTTCGATGTTCCTCTACTTGCTGAGGAGTTCCTGAAGGCAGGAATCGACTTTGACTTCTCGAAGTGCAATATGGTGGATGTGCAGACCATCTTCCATAAGTTGGAACGTAGGAATCTGGCAGCCGCCTATAAGTTCTATTGCGGACGCAGAATGGAGGACGACTTTGTGGCTCACCGTGCCGATGAAGATACTGAGGCGACTTATCGTGTGCTGCAAGCTGAGCTCGACCATTATACTGAGGAGAAGCAAAAGGAACTGGGAGAGAATCCTGAAGGCCGTGTGCTGCAGAACGATATTGGCTTCCTGGCTGACTTCTCGCGTGTGAATCAGAATGTTGACTTTGCTGGGCGCATAGTCTGGGCAGAGGCAAAGGATGCTCAGGGTAATACCATTACTGACGAGGAAGGGAAACCTGTGCTGACCGAGTACTTCAACTTCGGCAAGCATAAAGGGAAAACCGTGGCCGACGTGTTGCGTTTTGATCCTGGCTACTATTCGTGGATTCTGTCGGGCGACTTTACTCTCAACACCAAGCAGGTGCTTACCCGCATCCGTCTGCGTGAGGCACAGAAGCTGGGGAGATAACTGCCTGTGGATGTAATAATGTAAACATAATTCTAATTCGCGGAAAGAGCCGCGCAACAGAACTTTTGGAAAAGTGCCGCTTTGAGGGCGGGAAAGGACTGCTTTGAGGGTGGAAAAGGACAGCTTTTCCACCCTCAAGGCGTTACTTCACTTTTCGCGACAATATCCGTGTAAAGAAAAATAATGGTGATTTGTCGGCGGATAGCAATAATGTGTTTCAGTTAAGGCAAGTGCAAAAACAAATGCTTAGCGTTTAGGGTGGTCTGTTCGGCCACCCTTTCTTCGTCGACGCCGTAGGCCTGAGCCATAATGGTGATGATGTGGCGAACGTATGATGGTTCGTTACGTTGTCCGCGCATGGGAACCGGAGCCATATAGGGTGAATCGGTCTCAAGCACGATGCGGCTTAAGGGCACGGTTTCCGACAGCACTTCCGGCAGGTGACTCTTCTTGAACGTCAGCACGCCGCCTATGCCAAGCATAAACTGTTCGAACTGAAGCAACTGGGCCGCCTCCACAGCATTGCCCGTGAAGCAATGGAACACGCCCCCAGGAAGGTCGCACGCGTACCTTTTTAATATTGTGACCATCTCGTTCTGGGCCTTTCTGCAGTGAATCATCAACGGGAGCCGTGTCTCTATCGACCATCTCACCTGTTCTTCAAACGCCGCCATCTGTTCCTGCTCAAACTCACGGCTCCAGTAGTAGTCGAGGCCCACTTCGCCGATAGCTATCAGGGGGGTGGCGGGCGCATGGAGCAGCAGCTTGATGGCATTGAGCTGTTCCTGCCAGTCGGCACGCACCTCTTCTGGATGGAGTCCCACCATAGGGTACAGGAAATCGGGATGACTTTGGCACAGGGCCAAGATGCGTTGTGATGACGACAGGTCGATGGCGGGTACAAAAATGGCTGAACATCCCGCCTCGCGGGCACGACCTATCACCGTTTCCCGGTCTTGGTTGTATTCGTTGCCGTCAATATGGGCGTGCGTGTCAATGTATTCCATTTAATATTGGCGGTTCATAATATTGGCGGTTCATCATCTCGTTAATATTGGCGGTTCATCATCTCGGCAGTATAATGGCGCAGGTCTTCCTTCCGCTCCGCCCCGACGCTCACCTGCTCCAGATACTTTTTGCTCTGCTCGAAGTAGAAGCGAATCTTCTCTTCACACATCTGGCGGATGCCTATCTCGTTGTAGAGCCGGGTGACGGCTGCAATCTTCTCCTGGCGGTCAAACTCCTTAGCCTCAATCCACTTCATCAGCTCTGCCCGCTGTGCGGGGTTGGCACGGTTCACGGCATTGATGAGCATGTAGGTCTTCTTGTTCGAGGTGATGTCGCCTCCGATGGCTTTTCCAAACACCTTCTCATCGCCGTAGACATCAAGCAGGTCGTCCTGTAGCTGGAAGGCCAGTCCTATCTGCTCGCCGAATTTGTATAGCAGGTCGGCATCCTTGGCCGGAGCATCGCCCAGAATGGCACCAATCTTCATGGCGCAGGCCAGGAGCACGCTTGTCTTCAGCCTGATCATCTCGATGTATTCCTCTTCGCGCACGTCGTTGCGTGTCTCAAAATCCATGTCGTATTGTTGTCCCTCGCCTATTTCGAGTGCTGTCTCTGTAAAGAGGCTCATCACCTGGGGCAGATGGCGTGGGTCGCACTGCTGCATCCGCTGATAGGCCAGCACCAGCATGGAGTCGCCCGACAGGATGGCTGTGTTGGCATCCCAGCGACGATGCACCGTCTGGTGGCCGCGGCGCAGGTCGGCGTTGTCCATCAGGTCATCGTGAAGCAGCGTGTAGTTGTGATACGTCTCAAGGGCCAGCGCCTGCATCATGATGTCCTGTGGGTTCTCCTTGTAGAGCCTGTAGCTCAGCAGCATCAGTACGGGCCTTATGCGCTTTCCGCCCAGTGAGAGGACATATCGCACGGGTTCATAGAGCGACTGGGGTTTGCGGTCGTAGGACAGCCCCTCGAGGGCCTTGTTCACTTCTTTCAGTAGTTCTTCGGAATTATACATAATGTTGAGTGTTATATCTTGAATACTATGGGTATACATACCTTCGTGCGGCAGGGGCGGTCGTTCTGTATGCCAGGAGTCCATCGGGGCATCATACGCAGTACGCGCAGCACCTCTTGGTCGCATTGCTGGTTGAGTGATGCGATGATGTTGACGTCGGTCACTGAGCCGTCGAGGTTGACTATGAACTCTGCCACTACGCGTCCCTGTATCTTCTGTTCCTCTATCTCTTTGGGATATTTCAGGTTGCGTGTCAGCCACTTCATAAATTCCACCGGACCGCCAGGAAACTGCGGGACGTCCTCCACCACGCGCAGGCTCAGCGCCTCGTCGTCGGGTGGGGGAGGGGGCTCCATCTCGTCTTCCGACATGGCCTCCATGTCATCGTCCATATCTGTTTCCACAGGCTCTTCTTCCTGCAGCACCTCGGGTTCGGTCTCTTCCTCTACCACAACCAGGTTCACCGTGGGCTTGGGCTCAGCCTTCGGCGCCAGCTTCAGTTCGTTGTCTTCTTGCAGCATGGGTGGCAGTTCCATGTCGGTCTCAAGCTGGGCCAGCAGGTCGGGGTCGTCAAGCGGGTCGTCAGCTTCGAGCGTATATTCCAATCCCACGAACAAGCCAGCCATAGCCAGCAAGAGCCCTAACAGGAATCCCTGTAAGCGCTTGCCTTCTAAACTGGCCGACTGGCTTTTCTTTACTTCCATCGCTTCAGCAGGTACAATAATTAAGGCGCCTCATCCGTTAATATAACGAAATCTGATTGCAAAAGTACTAATTATTTCATAATTTATAATTCATAATTCATAATTATTTCCTACCTTTGCCATAAATTTTAGATTATTTAGATGAAAAGAGTTGTTTTTGCCGTTTTGTTCGCTGCCTCAGCATTTCTGTGCCAGGCACAAGACAGCCGCACCGCATTTAACTTCTTGCGGTTGCCCGTGAGTGCTCATGTGGCAGCACTGGGCGGCGACAATATCTCGATTCAGGATGACGATGGCTCGCTGATGTTCCACAACCCTTCACTCATAAACCACATGAACGACCGCACACTGGGGTTGAACATGATGACCTATATGCAGGGCTCGCTGGCAGCCAGCGCCAGTTATCTGCAGGCCCTTGGCGAACGCGGCACGTGGGGCGTGCATGGGCAGTTTATGAGCTATGGCAGTCTGAAAGAAACCGACTATATGGGTGCTCAGACCGGCACCTTCAGCCCTAAGGACATTGCCCTGGGGGGCAGCTTTGCGTATGCATTGGCCAACCGCATCAATGGTGGCATCACGTGCAAGATGCTGGCCTCATACATAGGCAGCTACTCTTCGCTGGCAGCCGCTGTCGACCTGGGACTGAACTACTACGACCCAGACTACGAATGGAGCCTCTCGCTGGTGACCCGCAACCTGGGCGGCCAGCTAAAAGCCTATGACGACGATTTCGAGCGGATGCCCCTCGATGTGCAGCTGGGCGTGACGAAACGCCTTGTGGGCTCGCCCCTCCGGTTCTCGGCTACCCTGGTACGGCTGAACGATTGGCACTATGGCATCGGCAAACACCTGGTGCTGGGCGCTGACCTGATGCTGGGCGACCAGTTCTACGTGGCAGCAGGATACAACGCATTGAGGGCCAGCGAGATGAAAATAACATCTGGCGACGGGGAAAGTTCCCACGGAGCAGCACTCTCCTTCGGAGCCGGCATGACGCTCCAGCGGATGGCCCTGCACGTGGCCTACGCCAAGTATCACGTCAGTTCACCGTCGCTGCTGGTCAGCTTTAGCTATTCGCTATGATTCTTTGACAATAAGAAGTAAAATACAAAATAACCACAGAATATGAAGAAAATAACAATTGCTATTGATGGCCACTCCTCTTGCGGCAAGAGCACTATGGCCAAGGCCCTAGCCCGTCGGGTGGGCTATATCTACGTAGATACCGGTGCCATGTACCGCTGTGTCACACTTTTTGCCATGCGCAATGGCTGCGTGCTTCCCGATGGCAGCATCGATGCTGAGCGCCTCGAGACCCTCATTCCGCAGATTCATGTCGCATTCCGCCTGAACGAGGCGACAGGACTGCCAGAAGCTTGCCTCAATGGTGAGTGCGTAGAGGGCGAGATACGCGGCATGGAGGTCAGCAGCCACGTCAGCCCCGTGGCGGCACTCCCCTTCGTGCGCACAGCCATGGTAGCCCAGCAACAGCTCATGGGACAGGAAGGCGGCGTGGTGATGGATGGCCGCGACATCGGCACGGTGGTCTTCCCACATGCCGAGCTGAAGATATTCGTCACGGCCAGTGCCAGCGTGCGTGCCCAGCGCCGCTACGACGAGCTGGTGCAGAAAGGCATGGCTGCCGACTATGACGACATCCTGAAGAACGTGGAAGAGCGCGACTACATCGACTCGCACCGCGAGGTGTCGCCACTGCGCCAAGCCGACGATGCATTGCTCCTCGACAATTCCCACATGACGATAGAAGAGCAGGATCAATGGCTCTTGGAACGCTTCAATGAGAAGGTGAAAGACGAAGCGTAACTTTCGGGCAGGAGAAACATAATTTCTAGGCCGGAGAAGTATAGCTTCTAGGCCGGAGAAACATAATCTCGGATTGGAGAAGCGTAACTCATCTTGTTGGCGATAAGTGCTCAAAACGAGAATGCCAATAATTAATAAAGTATAAATATTTGGCCTTCCTTGTGGCTGTGAGGAAAAAAATCCTAACTTTGCACGGAAAATATTAAAAATGTTATAAACTATGAAGAAACTTAAGAATCTTTTCGATTTTGGATTGTTGTTGATGGCAGCCGTGGTAGCCGTTTCTTGTGGTGACAAGGAAGCTTTCGATGGCTCGTATGCCAATCAGAAGAAGCTTTCTGACTATTCCGCCAACTTTATTAAGAAGTATGGTGATGTCAGCGGAAAGACGTGGGATTTCTCTTCCGATTCGCACGTCTACTCTCTGTCCATGCCTAATCCTGCCACTGCTCGTGTAGCCACCCGTGCCTTCATGGCCGCCCCGGCTGACTATCTGACCATCAATGACTGGTATGAGGTGGACCTGAACACCGTCAGCTGGATGACCTCGAAGCTGACCAATGGTAGGAATCACCGTGATTTGGGCAGTCCTTTCTATATGGTCGTTCCTCAAAACGAGTTTTTCGTAGTGCCTGTCTTTGAGGGCCAGGCCGATTTCGTCTGGACGCTGCACATTGTGGTGGATGATTATGACAACAACGGCGAGAGCCTTGACCTCAGAGTCTGGCAGAAAGGTGAGAACATTCAGCAGAAGACTAAAACTAATCCTGAATGGGCAGACATCAAAGGTGGGGCAAAAGAGAAGTACAACAACACCGAGAGCGCAACAGCATTGCGTGCCAAACCCATCGAAATCAACCTCAGTGAGTTCAAAGGCAAGAAGATGTACCTCTATCTGGAGAATACCAAGAACGGTCAGCCTCGCAATCCCGCCTCTTCCCTGGGCTACAAGATGTTGGCCCTCGACATTCCTGCTGAGAGTATGCCAAGCAACATTGACGAGTCCTACAAGAAGATGATGATTGCCTGCGAGGATCAGGCCATCGACGAGAAGTCAGACCACGACTACAACGATGTGGTGTTCCTGCTCTATGGCAAGCCCGACATTCCTGATGTGAAGACGATTGAGGAACCCATCTACGACATGTTCAGCAAGCGCTACATGATTGAAGACCTCGGCACTACTGACGACTTCGACTTCAACGACATCGTGGTCGACGTGTACGACATTACGACCAAAACTGCCGTTTATAATGTTGAGGGGGGCAACAAGGTGTTCAAGGAGTGGAAAGACGTGACTCACTCGCAGAAGGCCATCGTACGCTGCTTGGGCGGCACAATCGATATTGAGTTGAAGATTGGCAACACCACGTGGACGAAGAGCGGAAGCAACTACCCCGTCGAAAAGATGGTGAACAGCGGTGTTGATGGCCCCATCGACTATAGTGCTGTGCTGGCAGAGTTCCCCGTCGACGGCTGGGACTTCAAGACCAACAATGTCTCTGCTACAGTGGGCTCTAAGGCCAGTGGCCAGGTGCAGACCATCAAATTCCCCAAGAAGGGTGAGGTGCCCTTGATTATCGCATTCGATGTCAACGAATACAGGAACTGGATGAAAGAGCGCCTGTCTATTCCTTCAGATTGGTTCTTCGTTGTGGAGGATGAAGAGTAAGCATACTAAACTCACAAATTATAAGGGGGATGTGCCATCTTGGGTGGCACATCCTCTTTTTTTTACTTTCGATTGTAATGATATAGCTGTTGTACAAGGTCGAGCTACGCAATCGCTGTCCGTTTTTTTTGACAGCAAAGGACAAACGTAAAAACCCAATCGGTTGTTAGTCATTTCGCCTGCTGTAGTTTCAACAATCAAGTTGAGGTACTGCAAAGTCGGCTTCCTGCTGCGTTGAAACAGTTTCAGGACTCCTGAACCATTAGTTCGGGAGCCTTGAACTTTTAGTTCAGCGGCCCTGAACTAATAGTTTCAGAGCGCTTGAAACTATTTCGGGCATTTCGTTCCCCGACTGCTGCTGCCAAACGGTCAATCCCCAATCTGTCTAATGACCGATTCCCACTATAAGCAACCGTTAAAAAGTAATTGATATGATGAAGGTACAGACCCCACCTCTGCTCCCCCCTACAAGGGCAGGGCAGGGGCGGACTCAGTAATTTTATTCATTCTGCCGTCGCTGAACACATTATTAATATATATTATTGAGTCCACTTGTAAAAGTCATTATTTTCAGAATACCCCAAAAGAGTGCTTATACTTTGCTCTGTTCCGTGGGAAAATATGACTTTTTGTTAAGTAGAACTCGTTAGTATATACATTATGTGCTATGTTACAGCCGT
>JAILPA010000072.1 GCA_024690505.1 Prevotella sp. | reverse complement strand
ACAGAAGGTTCAAAACTTGCAACCCAGCTAATGTAAACGTTGGTCAAACATGAAACATGAACCCTGGCACTTGAAACCAATCAACAACCATGTTGCACCCTCATACCCAAGCTCTATCCAAACCCAAACAGCACCTTTGAGTTTGGCTACCCCTTGGGAAGTCCTTGGGTAGAGCTTGACTCGTTAGAATGAATACAGGTAAATATAGAGAGTTAGAGACTCCAATTGTATAACTTATTAATATAAGAATTTGAGCCCACTTGAAAAAGTAATTAACAAAATTTTACCTGTCTTTTTGACGGCTGTAACATAGCACATAATGTATATACTAACGAGTTCTACTTAACAAAAAGTCATTTTTTCCAACGGAACAGAGCAAAGTGTAAGCACTCTTTTGGGGTATTCTGAAAATAATGACTTTTACAAGTGGGCTCAATTACTAAATTCCAGACAAGAAGAACCGAACATTTTTGCGGAAAATGTTGGCGTTACGGGAAGAATGTGTATCTTTGCATTTCGTACATGGCTTATGTACGAATCGTACAGAGCCGTTGTACGAGCTGTACATGGCCGTTGTACGAGCTGTACATGGCCGTTGTATTTTTTGCAACTAACCGTTTGAAGTTAGTTAGCATAAGGGGCTCTTCGTCTTTTTCTGACTTATATCATTCCATATTAGTCCATTTCACTTAAAAAAGTGGAAAAAGTTTTGCAATGTAAAAAAAAACAAGTACCTTTGCAGCGTTGAATAGTATTTGATTGATATTTGTGCTACTCCCGTTGGTGTTGGGAAACTAAATGATTGGATATGAATGTCTTTAAGAAGGTAATCAGTTGGTACTTTAATAAGGAGTCGCTGCCTTATTGGTGCATATTGTTAGTCGATTGTATCATCATCTTTTTGTCGGGTGTATTCTCTTACTGGCTGTTTCGGAAGACGATGGTGCTCATCGACAACCGTTTTGGCGTCATATATACCTTGCTCCTGTATGTCTTCCTGGGCATGATAGGCGCAAAGCTTTTCCGTACCTATTCCGGCATCGTGCGCTTCTCGTCGTTCGACGACCTGCTGAAAGTGGCCTATGCCAACGGACTCGCCATGCTGCTGGCATTGATAGCTTCGTTCCTTTTTGGAAGAATCGGCATTCCTGAGCTGTCGGCCCTGTCGGTGACCGAAACGCTGCTGATGTTTGTGATGAGCACCATGGGTATGTGGGCCATCAGAATAGTGGTGAAGGCTCTCTACGACGTGTCCTTTTCCGACACCAGGAGCACGCGGGTGCTGATTTATGGAGCCATGTCGGGCGGTGTGGGTATTGCCAAGAACATCAGGAGCCAGCGCCCCTTGAAGTTCCGCCTGCAGGGATTCATCTCGCACGACAAGCGTGCCAAGCACATCATGCTGATGGGCAAGCCGGTGTATAATGTTGACGACAACCTGGCTGAGGTTATCAAGCAGAAACGCATACAGGCCGTCTTGGTAAGTCCGCTACGAATAGACGAGTTCCGTAATAACCAGCGGGTGCAGGATATCCTGATAAGTGCCGGCTGCAAGATATTCATGGCGCAACAGGTGAAGGAAGCCAAGATAGAGGGCGGCCAGCTTACGGAGGATGACTTCCAGTCGATGCAGATGAAAGAGGTGTCGGTAGAAGACCTGCTTCCGCGTTCGGAAATCAAGGTCGACATGAAGTCGGTGGGCGAGCTGCTGAAGGGTCGCCGCATCCTCATCACAGGTTCGGCCGGCAGCATTGGCTCGGAGATGGTGCGCCAGATAGCACGCTTCAAACCTGAGAAGATGATGCTGATAGACCAGGCCGAGACACCCGAGCACGACATCAGACTGATGATGGCTCGCGACTATCCCGACGTGGATGCCACGACCGTGGTAACCACCATCTGCAACAAGGAACGGATGGATAAGATTTTCGGTGAATTCCGTCCAGACTATGTGTTCCATGCTGCTGCCTACAAGCATGTGCCCATGATGGAGGACAACCCCAGCGAGGCAGTGCTGAACAATATCTATGGCACAAAAGTGGTGGCCGACCTGAGCGTGAAGTACGGCGTGAAGAAGTTTGTGATGGTTTCAACCGACAAGGCCGTGAACCCCACCAACGTAATGGGGTGCTCGAAGCGCATCTGCGAAATTTACGTGCAGAGCCTGAACAGGAAACTGCAGATAGAGTCGCAGTCAAAGCTACAGGCCGACGGGCACTATGCCAACCAGACGCAGTTTGTCACCACACGCTTCGGAAATGTGCTCGGCTCGAACGGATCCGTCATACCACTCTTCAAGGAGCAGATTCGCAAGGGTGGCCCCGTCACCGTGACCGACGAGCGCATCGTGCGTTTCTTCATGCTGATACCCGAGGCATGTAAGCTGGTGCTCGAGGCCGGAACGAAAGGTAATGGCGGCGAGATATTCGTGTTCGACATGGGTAAGCCCGTGAAAATCGCCGACCTGGCCAAGCGAATGATTGCCCTGTCGGGTGCCAAGAACGTCGAAATCAAGTTCACTGGGCTGCGCGACGGCGAGAAACTCTACGAAGAGGTGCTCAACGACATGGAGGGCACAAAGCCCACGTTCCACGAGAAGATACGCATTGCCCAGGTGCGCGAGTATGAATATGGCGAGGTGAGCAAGGCCATCGATGAGCTCATAGCCATCTCCAAGAACTTTGACAACATGGAGACGGTCAGGAAGATGAAGCAGATAGTGCCGGAATACAAGAGCAACAATTCCGTCTATGAGCAGCTGGATAAGCCACATGCTGACGCTCCCAGTGCTTAAGCGCCTGCCACGAAGAGGCTTACCCACCAAGTACATTCCAATAAAACCGATTGCCGCCATGTTTCGACTACAGACAGTGGTGTCGTTGGTGTCGCTGCTGTGTACCTATAGCAGCGTGAAGGCCGATGACCAGCTGAAAGGAGCTGTCATTGGTACGGCCTTCAGCGTTGACTATGGCAGTGGTGAACGCTCTACCACGGTAAACACTTGTGCCAATGCCTTCGACGGTGACCTCAGTACCTTCTTCGCATCGTGGGAGCGCAGCTATACCTGGGCCGGGCTCGACCTGGGACAGCCCCATGTCATTACCCGCGTGGGATGGTCGCCACGTGACGACAGTCAGGGCGAAGCACGTGTGGTGCTGGGAGTCTTCGAGGGGGCCAACCGTGCCGACTTCATGGATGCTCTGCCCCTCTATATCATCACTGAGCGTGGAACCATAGGACAGATGTCGACAGCCGATGTCACCTGTTCGCGCGGATTCCGCTATGTGCGCTACGTAGGCCCGTCCGACTGCCGCTGCAACATTGCCGAGCTAGCATTCTACGGACATCCGGGCGAGGGCGACGATTCGCAGCTCAGCCAGCTGACGAACCTGCCCACCGTGACCATACACACCCTCGACGGTGTGGTGCCTTACGACAAAGAGCACGAGATAGAGTCGTGGATCAGTGTCGTCAGCGACCAGGGCACATCGCTCGTCTCGGCCTCTGCCACCACCCGCGAGCGCGGCAATGCGTCGCGCAACTTCCCCAAGAAACCGTGGCGAATCAAGTTCGACAAGAAACAGCGTATGCCGGGGGCTCCCGTCAAGGCTAAGAAATGGACACTCCTGAACAACTATGGCGACAAGACGCTGATGCGCAACCTGATTGCCTTCGAGCTGAGCAGGAGGCTGCAGATGCCCTATACGCCCTACGGCACTGCCGTCGACGTGCTGATGAACGGCGAATATAAAGGCTGCTACCAGTTGTGCGACCAGGTGCAGGTGAACTCAGGGCGCGTGGACGTGGAGGAAATGACGCCCCAGGACAATGCGGGCGAGGCACTGACGGGTGGCTATCTCGTAGAGGTAGATGCCTACGCCAGCGAGGAGGACTCGTGGTTCAAATCGCAAAAGGGAACGCCCGTCACCATCAAGTCGCCATCGAGCGACAGCATCACCTCCCAGCAGGCGGCATACATCAAGAGCCATTTTAACAAGATGGAGTCGACGTGGAGCAAGTATCTCGACACGAACACCTTCCTGCGGCATTTCCTTGTGGGTGAACTCTCGGGCAACACCGATACCTACTGGAGTGTGTTCATGTATAAACAACGCGGCAACGATACCATCTACACAGGGCCCGTGTGGGACTTTGACCTGGCTTTTGAGAACGACAACCGCACCTATCCCGTCAACAACAAGACTGACTACATCTACCGCAGCGGAGGCAGTTGTGCGGGTGACATGCGCTCGTTCGTAGATCGCATCGTCATCAGCAGTGCTGCAGCACGTGCACAACTGCTTGAAATATGGGACGAGGCACGCCAGCAGGGACTGGACGAAGAGCTGCTTGTGGCCTTTGTTGACAGTATGGCCGACGAACTGGCCCAGTCGCAGAAGCTGAATTTCATGCGATGGAACATTATGAACACCAAGGTGCACCAGAATCCGCGAATCTGGGGCAGCTACGAAGCCGAGGTGGAGAATGTGCGCTCGTTTATCCGAAAGCGTGTGGCATGGATGGATAAGCGCCTGGGCTACACCTTCGTGCCGCGCAGCATCGACAGTCCACACATCAACTTCGCCCAGCCATATCAGGTCTACAACCTCGCGGGAATGCCTTGTGGCTCCAGTATAGAAAAAGTCCCCGCCGGCGTCTATATCGTCAGGCAGGGACAGGTGGCAAAGGTTGTGCGGCACTGAACGACAAATGTCAGCGTTTACTTAAAGCGACAAATGTCAGCGTTTGCTTAAGGTTTCTACGATACGCTCCATCTGGTTGGGAATGCGAATCTGTTGCGGACACTTGGGCAGACATTCCTCACAGTCGGCACACTGCGAAGCCCACGTGGCAGCGTCGGGAAGTGCTTTCTTGTAGCCCTTGAAGAACTTCTTCTTGCTCTTCTTGTAATCCTTGCTTTTCTTGTCGGGCAACGGCAGCAGGTGGCTGTTCACCGCCTCGTTGTAGTAGGTGAAGTTGCCGGGAATGTTCACACCGAAGGGACACGGCATACAGTATTGGCAGGCCGTACAGGGAATGGTGGGGAAACCCGACATCTGGTCGGCAATCTTGGCCAGAAGGGCTTTCTCCTGCTCGGTGCAGGGGTCAAGGGGCGAGAAGGTCTGGACATTGTCCTCTAGGTGATCCATGCGGTTCATGCCGCTCAGCGTGGTCAGCACGTTGGGATAGGAACCCACCCAGCGGAATGCCCAGCGGGCTGTGCTGTCGTCGGGGTGGACTGCCTTCAGCTGGTCGGTCAGCTCCTGGGCCATGCGGCCGAAGGCACCGCCGCGCAGGGGCTCCATGATGACACATTGCACTCCGGCTTTCTCGCATTTCTCATAGAGGTATTCGGCATCGGCATCGGTGCGGCGGCCACCACGCAGGGAGGCATGGCGCCAGTCGAGGAAGTTCATCTGAATCTGCACGAAGTCCCAGTGGTACTGCTCCTGGCGGTCGAGCAGATAGTCGAAGTCGGCCACATCGCCGTGGTACGAGAATCCCAGATGCTTGATGCGGCCCTCTTCGCGCTCCTTCAGAAGGAAGTCGAGCACGCCGTTGTCGAGGAAGCGGGCCTTCAGCGAATCCATGCCGCCGCCGATGGAGTGAAGCAGGTAGTAGTCGATGTGGTCTACCTTCAGCTTCTCCATGGACTGATAGTACATCTCCTTTGCGTTCTCCAACTGCTGGGTGCGGGGATTCATGTTCGACATCTTTGTGGCCACGTAGTATTTCTCGCGGGGGTGGCGTGAGAGGGCGTTGCCCATGAGCACCTCGGACTGCCCGTTCATGTAGACGGGTGCTGTGTCGAAGTAGTTCACACCGTGCTCTATGGCGTAGTCAACCAGTTCGTTCACTTTCTCCTGGTCGTTGGGCAGGCGCATCATGCCGAATCCGAGGAGGGAAATCTTCTCGCCAGAACCGTGCTGTACGCGGTAGGTCATCTTAACGTCGGAAGGTGTGTTCCGAGTTTTGTTCTCACTGGCCAGTGAGCCTAACGGCTCAAGGGCCATCAGTGCCATGGCAGAGCCGGCGCCAATGCCTAAGCGGCGCAGAAACTGGCGGCGGCCCATGTCGGTTTGTTCGTTCTTTGTCATAGGGTGGTAGTGGTGAGTTATGGGTTGGTTTTTTTTGTGATGCTATGCAGCAGCCGCCCGTCGGGAGCTATGCCTGCTGCACTCATGCTGATACGTGTTTGCTTGCCGTTGTTGTAGAAGGTGGCGGTGAAGTGCCCCTGCTCATCGCTCACGGCGTTGGGGTTCCAGTAGAGGGTGCGACGATAGTCGGCAGGCAGCTCGTTGGGCTGCCGCTGGCTGTAGTCGGGCTGATAGAACTGTTCGGCCATGTTGAAGCCGTGGAGCACCAGATGGCGGTCGCGGAAGGTGGGTTGGCGGCCGTCGTCGGGGATGAGCACCAGCTCCACAGTGGCATCGGGGGCATAGTGGCTCTCAACCATAGTGGAGTCTTCGGTGCGAGGCTCATAGTCGCTGAACACGCGGATGTCCTGCAGACGTCGCAGGCGCAGGCGCTCCATGTACCACTGGGGTGTGCGGTTAGCTACGAACAGTCCTGCCTGCTGGGCCTCGCTGGCTCCTGGGGGATAGGGGGAGTAGTTGCGGTAGTAGGTGTGACCTTCCATGCGGCCGTCGATGTTGTACATGTTGGGGCGGTTCATGTTGCCATAGAGCAAACGGCACACCTGGATGGGGAACTGGCGTGCGTCGAAGGTGCCATAAGACAGGCCACGGTCGGTGATGTCGTTGTACAAGTCGTAAGCATTGATGACGAAGGCGGGCTTCTTCCAGTCCACGGCCCGCTTGCCGCGACGGTGGCCACGCACGCTGACAGCCTCAAGCTGGTGCACCTCGTTCTCCATCGAGTAGTCCGACAGCGTGTCGATCATCTCGCCGTAGTCCAGTTGGGGCAGGTGCTTCTCGTAGAAGGTGTAGTCGTGCGTGAAGACAGGATAAAAGAGGTCGCGCTTCACGTAGTAGTCGGGATAGGAGGTCTCGTCGAGAATCTTCCTGTCGCTTCGCGAAGCCATGTTCTTCTTCACCGAGTCCTTCTCGCTGTAGGCCTTCATGTTCAGGTATGCTGTGCCATAGAAGGGGGGAATCTCGAAGATGAAGCGTCCGTCCTGAGTACGCTGTGTAGAGCCTGCTACCTGACCAGGCACGCTCACTTCGGCCTCGACCAGCACCTCGTGGCGCAGGTTGCCGTGGTTGATGCCCAGGTGGTCGTTGGCGCTGCCGATATTGCCCATCTCAAAGGGATTGTCGTCGGGGATGACGGTGGCAGCTTGGGCTGTCTGGTCGGTCAGGTCTGAGACGTCTGTCTGCTCTGCCAAGTCGGCTATTCCCTGCTGTTCCTCGAGCGTCTTGTTGTTGACCACGCCCACGCCGTATGGCCATTGTGAGATTTCCTCCGGCTGAACGTCGTAGATGCCGAGTGACTTATAGACGGCTCCTTCGACGGTCATGGTCTGTTCGGGCTCATATCGCATGGGACGCTCGCCCTCGGCCAGCTCTTGCCAGTTGTACTTACGCCATCCCTGCACCATCATCAGCAAATCGAGGTGACGGCGATGGATGGCATCGTCGCGCTCGAAATAATAGGCGGGATAGGCAATGAATCCACGGAGCTCGCTCGAGAGTAGCAAGCTGGTCATCAGGTTGTTGTCGTCGTAGGTGACCTCGTCGGTATAGGTGTCGTAGATAGCTACTGAGAAATTGGTGGGTTGGTCGACTCCTTCCAACTGTACGTCCATGCTGACGTGTTCGTAGGGCTGATAAGTGTGCTTGGGATCGGCATCGGTGGTGATGAGGGCCTGGTCGTTCTCGTGGTGGTTCACGAAGAACAGACGGTCGGCCCAGATGCGCCCTTCATCGTCGAACAAGGTTACGTCGTTCACGCCCGTCGGCAGCGAGTCGAGAGGGAGCGAGAGCGTGACGTTGGTGTGCTGCTCGCCGGACGACTCCTCCGAGACGGGGATGAAGGCTTTCAGCACGCCACGACAGAGGATGCTCACGGCATACTGGTGATCCTTTGGCAGGCCGTTGGCGCTGATGGTGAGCTGACTTCCATCGCCATCCAGACACAGCGTGGCTCCCTGCTCCTCGGCCTTGGGCAGTTTCTCCTCCCATTGTTTGCCATGCCAGTTGAACTTGGCAGTCAGCCGTTTGCCGGCAGGGGGCGTCACTATGAACGAGCCGCGCCCCATGTGTTCGGTGGCGATGCTGATGGGAGCCATTCCGTTGGCTGTCACACTGCCCTTGATGTCGACTGCCTCGCCGTGCTGGTCGGTCACGCTGAATGCCACGCGGCAGGGGACTCCTTCCACCAAGTGTCCGCCTTCGGGATAGAACGTCACCACGAGGTCGTCCTTCTTCCTTTGCGGCGCCCGTGTCTTTGGGCGCTGGTACATGTAGCGTGTGTCGTAGTCGCCAGCTTTCTCGGGCTTGCTGTAAACAGGTAGCACGCGTGAATAGAGCCCATCCCAGATGCGGTAGTAGTCGGCGGCCATCTGCTTGTTGTAGAACGCCCACGTCTCGTCGAAGCGGTAGCGGTGATGGCGCACGTTGAAGTTCAGCATCCACCGGGTGTAAGCCCGCAGTTCGTAATAGCCCGAGTAGAGCGAGTCCTGAAGGGCGAACTGTCCGCAGGTATAGCCCGATGAACTGACAATGATGTTTTGTCGCTCCACCAGCAGGCCGTCGGGTGACAGCAGCTCTACGTAGAGGATGCGGCTCATGTTGGTGGGCTGTAGGTTGTCGGCTCGCACCACGTAGGCCTTGTACCAGAGCGTGTCGCCCACAAAGTAACACTTGTTGTCAGTGTGGATGTAGACTTTCTCCTGTACCTGTGACACAGAGGCGGCTTGTAGCGCCTGGCGGATATCGTCGAGTGAACCAGCTGTGGCGTGCTGGCACAACAGCACGAACAGGGCCAGTAAAGCGATTGCCAGCCGAGGAATCCGTGGGCGACAGGTGGTGTTGATGAGTCTGATCATTGGCTTTTGCGTGTTGGTAGTGGTGTGGGGAAACAACTTTGGCGTGGCGTTTCGGCTATTGTGGATTGTAGCCGAAGTTGTCGAGTTCCTTCTGCGACGAGCGCCAGTCCTTGTCGACCTTGACAAACACTTCCAGATAGATGTGCTTGTCGAAGAATTTCTCCAGCGCCTTGCGGGCCTCGGTTGACACCTTCTTCAGTGCCACGCCCTGGTGTCCGATGATGATGCCTTTCTGTGATTCACGCTCCACGTAGATGATGGCATTGATGTGAATCTGGCGGTCGTCCTCCTTGAACCGCTCCACGACCACCTCCACGCTGTAGGGGATTTCCTTGTCGTAGTAAAGCAGTATCTTCTTGCGGATAATCTCTGAGACGAAGAAGCGGGCGGGCTTGTCGGTCAGCTGCTCCTTGTCGAAGTAGGCAGGGCTCTCGGGCAGCAGCTCCTGGATGCGCTTCAGGAGCATGTCAATGCCAAACTTGTTCTTTGCCGAGATGGGCAGGATTTCAGCATTGGGAAGCAGGGCGTGCCACTTGTCAACGATGTCGTTAAGCAGACTCTGCGAGTTCTGGGATTTCTGCGCACTCTGCAGCTCGTCGATTTTGTTGATGAGCAGTATCACGGGAATCGCCATCTTCTGCACCTTCTCGAGAAACTCCATGTTCTTCTCGGGGTTCTCCACCACATCGGTGACGTAGAGCAGCACGTCGGCATCGGCCAGTGCACTCTCCGAGAATGCCAGCATCGACTCCTGCAGTTTGTAGTTGGGCTTCAGCACGCCTGGCGTGTCTGAAAAGACTATCTGCATGTCGGGCGTGTTGACGATACCCATGATGCGGTGGCGTGTGGTTTGTGCCTTGAAGGTGGCAATTGAGATGCGCTCGCCCACTAATTGGTTCATCAGTGTGCTCTTGCCTACGTTGGGATTGCCAACGATGTTTACGAATCCTGCTTTATGCATTGTATAATGGTTCTTTCTGGTGCGTTATCAATTACGGCTTAAAGTTACAGCCCTCACCCCCAGCTCCATTCTTGCTACCGAAAGGCTACGGCTAGGCGCGACAGCGGGAATGGGGGCGCAAGAATGGAGCTGGGGGTGGGGACTGTTATTCTTCATGTCTGCTTTCGTCATTGCGAAAAGTTTGCTGCAAAATTACAAAAAACGGCGCATACTACAAAATTATTTCGCGAATATTTCTGCGAGTATCCTTTCAGCCATTTTGAACTGGCCAAATGATGATGAAACCTATTTGTTGCTGTCCACCCTCCACCAGTCACTCTCCACCTGGGTTGTTGATCTTTTCAAGACTGGGACAGACCGTGAATTTTCTTTACGTTGATATTCTGCCAAAAAGGAAAGCACCGCTTTGAGAGGCGAAAAGTACCGCTTTTTGACCCTCAAAGCTGTCCTTTTCTGCCCTCAAAGCGGTGCTTTTCCAAAATTCCCGTAAAACGGCTGTTTTGACGAATTGGAGTTTTCTTTACATTCTGTCGCTCCGTTCAGACTGTTGCAATGTTGGGCGGAGGGCAATATTTGAAGCCATTGGCGAAGGAAAACTGATAGCGCAATCCTTAGATTGAATTCACATTGAATAATTTTTTTGGTATTTTTGGCTTATTCGGGAAAAATGCTTAATTTTGCAGGCAAACTTTTCGCAATGACGAAAGCAGATATGAAGAATAACAGGCCCCACCCCCAGCCCATTCCCTTGAAGGAAGGGAGACTCGCTGAAGCCTGCCGCACACCCCTCCCATTAAGGGATGGGGAGACTTGTTGAAGCCTGCCGCACACCCCTCCCTTCAAGGGGAGAGATTGGAGGTGGGGGCTGTAACTCTAGTTATATATAAGGAAAGTAAACGGATAAAGGATGAACCGAGATTTGTTATTAGATAGACCCGACGGCTGCGGAGGTGAATGTGTTGCTCATAATATGATAAGGAAACTTACCGTCATCATCTCTCTGTTGCTCATGGGTAACTTGGCCCATGCTTCAGACCATCTGCGAGCAGCAGGGAAAAGCTATTCAGGAACGCTGCCCGTTCTTTTCATAACAAGCGAATCGCCTATCACCTCTAAGGAGGAGTATGTGCAGGCTACTTGTTACATTGACCCTCTGGGCATTGATGGCTACGAGGCGTTGGGCAGTGCCGACAGTCAGGTGCCTCTGCTGGTCAAGGGACACGGCAACTATACTTGGAAATCGTTTGACAAGAAACCCTACAGGCTGAAATTTGAAGACGGAGTGAAACCTCTTGGCATGAAAAAGAGCAAGCACTTCACCTTGTTGGCCCATGCCGACGATAACCTGGTATTCCTTCGCAATACGGTCGGCTTTGAACTGAGCAGGATGTTGAAGCTGGCCTATACGCCTGAGCAGCAGCCTGTTGAGGTGGTGCTCAATGGTAATTACATTGGGCTCTACATGTTGACAGACAAGATACGTGTAGCCACTAACCGAGTGAATATCGTGGAACAGGCTGATTTGGAAACCGATCCGGATGGCGTGACGGGAGGCTGGCTGATGGAGATAGACAACTATGAAGAGGAGGGACAATTGAGGATGAAGGAAGGCAACGGCGCCAATCTGCGTTTCACGTTTCATACACCCGAGGTGTTGTCGGACGTTCAGCGCAACTATGTCACAGAATTGATGTCTGCTACCGATGACGCCATTTATGCCGCTGACAAGAACAGCAGTGAGTGGGAGCAGTATATCGATATGGACACACTGGCACGGTTCTATATCGTGCAGGAAGTTATGGATAATGCCGAGTCGTTTCATGGAAGCTGCTATATTCATAAGGAACGAGGCGACAACACTCTGTTGATGTTTGGCCCTGTCTGGGACTTTGGCAACTCCTTCCATCGTGGACACGACAAGTTCATTTACCAAGATCCGCCTTTTGGACAGAACTGGATTGGCGAAATCGCGAAGTTCCCAAGATTCCAAGAGCGCGTCAAGCAGATATGGCGGCGGTTCTTGGGGACGGACTATCCTCTTCTTGATGGGTTTATCGACGACTTTATAAGCATGATATCGCAGGCTGCACTGTACGATGCCAAGCGTTGGCCGCAATATGGCACCACCGATGTAGAGGGCAGAAAAAGGAACTTCAAACAGCAAATGGCTTACAAGGTCGATTTCCTGCGCAGGAACTGGGGCGAAGGCCAGAGTGACATCATAAGCCACAGGGCAGAACCGTCGGGCAATCTCCAGTGGTACACTTTAGACGGTCGTAAACTCAATGGACGTCCCACGCGCCCAGGCATCTATCTTTATGGCAACAGGAAAACTATCGTGCAATGATATAGTGGAGTCTTGCCCCGAAGGATGTAGAATCGTCACCGTCTTCGGCGCCTTGTCGGAGACGAAGAAAAAAGAGGATGGGTCATTTGGTTGACTCATCCTCTTCGTTTATTTTAGAAACTCAGCTACTTTCTATTTGGCACCATCATAGGCCCACCTCAGGTAGTTGGCTCCGTGTACGAAGCCAGCTCCGAATGCGGTCATTATGAGGTTGTCGCCTTTCTTCAGCCGTGATTCGTAATCCCAGAGTGCCAGGGGTATGGTGGCAGCCGAGGTGTTGCCATAGTGGTCGATGTTGACCATGACCTTGTCCATTGGCATCTCCATGCGTTTGGCCACAGCCTCTATGATGCGCATGTTGGCCTGGTGAGGCACCACCCACTGTATGTTGTCCTTGCTCAGTCCGTTACGCTCGGCAATGCGCACGCAGTCGTCGCTCATGTTAGTGACGGCATAGCGGAACACGGTGCGTCCTTCCTGATAGGTGTAGTGCATACGGTGGTCAACGGTGAAGTAGCTTGCCGGACTGACCGAGCCGCCTGCCTTCATGTGCAGGAAGGGCAGTCCCAGTCCGTCGGTGCGCAGGTAGGAGTCCATCAGTCCGATATTCTCTTCCTCTGTGCCTTCTACCATGACGGCAGCTGCTCCGTCGCCAAAGAGGGGGCATGTGTTGCGGTCTTTGTAGTCGGTGGCCGACGACATCTTGTCGGCGCCGATGACGATGATTCTCTTGTAGCGGCCGCACTGAATCATTGACGACGCTACGTCGAGACTGTAGAGAAATCCGCAGCAGGCGGCCCAGAAGTCGAACGCCATGGCGTTCTTCAGTCCCAGTTTTCCGATGACGATACTGGCGGTGGAGGGGAAGTGATAGTCGGCTGTCGACGTGGCCACAATGAGTGCATCGATGGAGTCGGGGTCGGCCCCCGTCTTTTTCATCAGCAGCTTCGCAGCTTTTCGCGCCATATAGGAAGTGCCGAGACCCTCTTCTGTGAGGATTCGGCGCTCCTTGATGCCTACGCGCGTCATAATCCATTCATCGTTGGTGTCGACCATGCGCGACAGTTCCTCGTTTGTGAGGACATAGTCGGGCACGTAGCCTCCGACGCCGGTGATGATCGCGTTTATCTTTCCCATTATTCAGCTACCTCTTCGTCCTTCTTGATTGCCACCTTGCCACGATAGTAGCCACAGCTGGGGCATACGGTGTGGTAGATGTAGTAAGCACCGCAGTTAGGGCAGACTGCCAGTGTGGGAGCTACTGCCTTGTCGTGTGTGCGACGTTTGGCTGTACGGGTCTTCGATTGTCTTCTTTTAGGATGTGCCATAATGATTTAGTTACTTTTGCCCCCTAAAAGGGGGTGGGGGAGTGAACCTTCGCTCTTTTCCCCCAGGGTTATACTTTCTTGTTGTTCGTTTCGTTTGCTTTTGGCGTCAGCTTCTTTTTCAAGTGTAGCATTTCCGCCTGTTCAGACTCCTAACCCTCTGATTCGGGTGTCAGTAAGTCTGCCAGTTTTGCCCATCTCGGGTCGACAGTGTCCTTGTTGGCGTCCGCATCACTGCTTCGGGCAGCCGAGTGCTCGTTGAGCACCCGCATCATAGCATCGTTGCATTCGCCAGGTTGATGAACGTGCTGGATGGGTACCGCCAGAACTGCCTGTTCGTAGATGAACCAAGCCGTGTCGAGCACGGGCTGTGCGTCGGCCACGGTGATGATGTCATCGTCCTCGGAATAGGCTTCGCCCAGCTTCACCACCAGCCGCAGGTCAGTCGCAATGGGCTGATTCATGGGGTCGAGGCAGCGGTCGCAGGGCACGCTTACCGTTCCTTCAACGTGAAGCAGGAGTTCGTAAAAGCCGACGGTCTTGCGTATAGACCCCGACACGTGCAGTGAACCGGCCTGTATCTGTGCCCCGTCGAGTTGCTGGAAGAACTGGTTGTCGAGTTTCCATTCCAAGGGCGTCAGCTCCTCGGTCAGTGCCTTCAAATCAATTTTCAGCTGCTCTAAGTTGCACATGGTTTCACGTTTCGGGCTGCAAAGTTACAAACTTTTTTCGAGATAACGCCAACTTTTTCCTATTTTTTTTGTATTTTGCACACACCGCCATTGCGTGTGCAATGCTGTTGCCAGGACTTTGGCGTCAGGAGCGTCTTGAAGTCTTCAGTTCTACGCGGAAGGTGGTGCCGCGGCCCAGTTCGCTTTGTTTTACGAAGATGTGGCCGTGGTGGTATTCCTCCACGATGCGCTTGGCCAGCGAGAGGCCGAGGCCCCATCCGCGTTGCTTCGTGGTGAAGCCGGGCCGGAACACGTTTTTGATGTTCTTCTTGCGTATGCCCTTGCCGGTGTCAACCACCTCTACTGCCACCACGTCGTCTTCCTCGAGCAGCCAGAGGTCTATCTTGCCGGCACCGCCTTCCATGGCATCGACGGCGTTTTTGCACAGGTTCTCTATGACCCACTCGAAGAGCGAGGCGTTCATCTTCACAATGACGGGATGGTCGGGATAGTGGCCCCTGATGTTGACTTTCTGCGATGTGCGCTTGTCCATGTATGCGATGACGTGGTCGATGACGTCGTTCATCGATGCATCGATGGGCTCGGGCAGCGACCCAATCTTCGAGAATCGCTCGGCGATGCGTTCCAGCCGTTTCACGTCCTGTTCCATTTCCGGAATGAGTATGTCGTCGGGGTAGTTGTCCTTCAGTATCTCAGTCCATGCCATGAGGCTTGAGATGGGTGTCCCCAGCTGGTGGGCCGTCTCTTTCGACAGGCCTACCCATACTTTGTTCTGCTCAGCGCGTTTGCTGGAGAGGAGTGCGAAGATGGCCACCACGACGAATATCATCACGATTCCCAGTTGCCAGTATGGGTACTGCGTGAGGCGTTTCAGCAGCGTTGACTCGTCGTAGCACACCAGCTGGTAGTCGCCGTCGCCCAGGTCGATGCGTATGGTGTCGCCAGCCTGTCTCATGCGCTGGGCATAGGCTTCCACTGTGGCCGAGTCGGTGATGTTGCGGTAGTCGGCCACGGTGCCGTCTGGATAGGTCACGATGACGGGGATGGTGGTGTTGCCCTGAATGAACTCCAGGGCCAGGGTCAGCCCGCCCTCGTCGTCGGCCTGGTTGATGTATTGCATGGCTTTGGCCCACAGATCCATCTTCGTGCGCTCCTCGGCCTTGAGGTCACTCACCAGCCGGTGGCTGACATAGAGCGAGGCGCCCGCGATGAGCACTGCTGCCACCACGAGCCATATCTTCACTTGTCGGATGCGGTCGGTCCATTGCATAGTCGGTTGCAAAGTTACGCTTTTTTTCTGAAAGGCGCGTCACCTGAGCCGAAAAAATGTCATGTCGTGGCCCATGGCGTGGAAAATAGGCTGTTGAGAGGGAAGAAAAAGTCCGGCCGCAAGCCTTTTTCCTGCTTGCAACCGGACTTCATGTAAGGGTTGTAGTCTGAATACTTTCTACTTCATTTGCCGCATCACCTTCTGGTAGTAGCGGTTGGTTGCCCTAACACTGTAGTTGGGCCCGCCATTCCACGAACGTATAGCCTTCTCGACGTTGTTCGTCTTGTTGTGATACGACTGAATCAGAAGGAACATCTCTTTCGACTTGGCCACGCTGTAGCGGTCGTTCATGGTGTAGCGCAGCGTGCTTCCGCGACGCTCCAGGATGAGATTGCACTCCTTTACGCAGATAGGGGTTATCTGCATCGCGCCTACCGAGTTCCCACTCACGGCACGGGGGTTTCCTTCGCTTTCCACTTGAATGATGGCTTCCATCACTGGATTCCAATCAAACTTGTCTGAGCTCTCGTCCTTGTTGGCGGCTCCTGCTCCGAGGGGCATCAAGGTCAGAATTGATAAGCTCAGGCATACATGCTTCACTAATCTTTTCATAATCTTTATTTTGAGGGGCTTTGCCAAAGGCCCCGGGTTTCTATACCTTCTCGCGTTGCAGCTCTCATCTCGAGGATGCAACACAGGTTAATCCTGAAATCGGGTGCAAAGTTACGACTTTTCTTGCACATAAGGTGGGGGTGGAGTGCATTTTTGTGCGCACACAGCCCGCTTTTCTTGATTAATGTCATTGTGGGGGATGGGGGCATGATATGTACTTCGGAGCCTGGCGTGAGGTACTGCAAAGTCGGCTTTCAGGTACGTCAAAACAGTTTCAGGGCTCCCGAACTAAAAGTTCAGGGCCTCTGAACTTTTAGTTCGGGAGCCCTGAAACTGTTTCCTCGTGGTTTGGCGATGATTTAGCAGCTGTCTTTCTGGAGTCGCATCCTTTCACTCTATGTCGACCACGGTGATGCCGGCGCCGCCGAACTGTACGTGCTCGTCGCGGTAATGGCTGACGTTAGGCACCGTGGATAGATACTGGCGGATGAGCTGGCGCAGGATGCCCGTGCCCGTGCCGTGGAGTATGCGTACACGCGACATACCCACGAGGATGGCATCGTCGATGAAGTAGGTGACGGCCTGGATGGCTTCGTCGCCGCGCATACCTCGCACATCCAGGTCTTGGTGGAAGTTCGTCTTGCGCTGGTCAATGGCCGCGCGTGTGCCGCTTCCCAGCGTGGCATAGGCACCAGCTATCTGGGTGTTGCGCTCTTCGGCCTTGCTCAGCTCCTTTGCCGATGCTTTGGCGACCTCCAGACGGTCGAGGCGCATCTTCGTGCGCATCTGTCCGAAGACGACGGTGGCCTGCTTGCCCTCTATCTTTTCTATGACGCCGATGCTGGTGAGACCCTTGATGCGTACCGTGGAGCCTTGTGTCAGTGCAGGCGCTTCGCCGACCTCTCTCTGCGGTGGAGGAGCGGAAGCAGGGGCGTCGCCGGCCTGACCCGCAGCAACGGGCAGGGTACGGTTCTTCTTGGCTTCCTTGCGCTTCTTCCTTTCCTCTATCTGTCGCATCTTGCGCTCTATCAGCTCGTCGTTGGCATGGGTGTCAATCTCGTCAACCTCTTGCTTGAATGCCTCCATCTCCTCGCGGATGCGGCGTGTGGCCTCCTTCTCGGCCTGTTGCTCACGGATTTCGCGGATGGCGTTCTCAATCTTCTTGTTGGCGGTGGCAAGCAACTCCTCGGCCTGCTCCTTGGCACGGTGCAGGATGGCCTTGCGCTCTTGCTCTATCTCCTCGATGCTGGCCTCCAGCTTCTCACTCCTCACCTCCAGCCTCTTCTCGTGTTGGTGTATGGTCTGGCGTTTGCCTTCCCAGTAGCGCTTGTCGCGCACAATATCCTGAAGGTACTTGTCGCTTTGTATGTATTCGCGCCCTACGATGTCGCTGGCATCCTGAATCACCTCCTCGGGCAGTCCCGTCTTGCGGGCAATCTCGATGGCGAAGCTCGAGCCTGGCTGACCTATTGACAGCTGGAAGAGGGCACGCATCTCGTTGCGGTCGTAGAGCATGGCACCGTTCACCACGCCCTGGTGGTCATCGGCAAAGTGCTTCAGGTTCTGGTAGTGAGTGGTGATGACACCGAAAGCCTGCTTCTGCCAGAACTGCTTCAGCACGGCCTCGGCTATGGCGCCGCCAATCAGGGGTTCGGTGCCTCCGCCGAACTCATCTATTAATAATAAGGTGTGAGCATCGGCATGGCGAATCATCTGCTTCATGTTCATCAGGTGCGATGAGTAGGTGCTCAGGTCGTCCTCAATGCTCTGTTCGTCGCCTATGTCAATCATAATGTTCTGGAAGATGCCGCAGGAAGAGCGGTCGCCCACGGGAACCGACAGTCCGCTTTGCAGCATATACTGCAGCAGTCCTACGGTCTTGAGACATACCGACTTGCCGCCGGCGTTAGGGCCGGAAATGATGAGCAGGCGCCCGCCGTTTTTCTCATCTCCCATCATTGGCGTGAGCATGATGTCCAGTGGCACCACCCGTTTCCCCTGCTTCTCCAGCGAGAGTGCCAGTAGGGGGTGAACGGCCTGTATCCAGTCAATGGAGGGCTGCGGCATCACATGCGGCTCTACAGCCTTGAACGTCTTGGCCAGTTCGGCCTTGGCGCGGATGAGGTCAATCTTGGCCAGGAACTGATAGGACTCCAGAATCGCGTTCACGTGGGGGCGCACCTCGTCGGTGAACACGGTGAGGATGCGGATAATCTCGCGGCGCTCCTCAGCCTCCAGCTCGCGTATGCGGTTGTTCGCCTCCACCACCTCTGTCGGCTCAATGAACACGGTCTTGCCCGTGGCGCTCTCGTCGTGCACAATACCGCTGATGCGCCGTTTCACACTGGGGGCCACAGGAATCATCAGGCGGCCGTCGCGCACCGTCGGGGCTGCATCCTTGTCCACCAAGCCGTCGCGCTGGGCGGAATGCAGAATGGTGTAGAGCGTGCGGCTGATGCTGCCCTCAGTCTTCTGCAGCTCGTGGCGGATGCCCGCTAGCGTCATCGTGGCACTGTCTTTTATCCGTCCGAACTTGTCGAGGATGGAGTCGATGCGCCGGAGCATGGCCGGAAACACCGGCACACCATCTGACAGGCGCGAAAGGGCAGGGTAGGGAGCGTCACTGTCGGCCTCGACATGGGCAGGATGCAGATATTGCACAATCTTGTGGATGGTCTCGAGCGAACGGCGCAGGTCGAACACCTCCTGCTCCTCCAGGTGAGTGCCTGCCAGACGGATGCGAGCCACCGAGGGGCGTACATCGAAGAAAAACTGCATGGGGAAGTCGTCGCTCTTCTCACTCAGCAGGCGAAACTCGCGCACTTGCTCCAGCCACTCGTTCACCTCATCGGCATCGCTCGAGAAGGCTAGTTCGTCCACCAGACTGATGCCCAGCGGACTGAGGCACCGCTCGCGCAACAGTCGGCGTATGTCGTCGAATCCTATCTTGTGTTCATAGTTCTTCGGGTAAATCATGCTTATATAACTAGAGTTACAGACACCACCCCCAGCCCCTCCCTTCAAGGGGAAAGGCAACGGGTAGGCGAGCAAAGCTCGGGAATAAGGCTACGGGTAGGTGAGCTTGCTCGGGAATGGGGCTGGGTCTGTATTGTTATTTGTCATTTCTGCTTTCAATCTTTTGAAAAGTTTGCTGCAAAGGTACGAATAAAAATGAAGAATAAAGAATGAAGACTGAAGAAAGCAATCTCGGACAGCCAAAAAAAGTTAAATACGCGGGCTGACAAGAAAATTCTTCACCCTTCATTCTTTATTCTTCATTAAAATCACTACCTTTGCACCCGCTTTTCAAGCAAGTCGAGCACAAGGAGAGATGGTAGAGTGGTCGATTACAACGGTCTTGAAAACCGTCGTACCGAGAGGTACCGGGGGTTCGAATCCCTCTCTCTCCGCTCAATCAAATTGAAACCCGCTGATTTTCAGCGGGTTTTTGTTTTTCTCCTCTTTAGAGGTTCCGTTTGAGGTTCCGTTTTTCTTTTATGAAAGTTTAACGTAGATTCTTGGTGAAAGCACGATTTTTGACCGTTCAAGAGTGATTATCTCCGCTTTGAGGTGTATTCTACGTTGATAAATCCACAACGGCGAAGAAGCTCTACTGCTTCCACAAGATCCAGATTATTCCTTTCTTTTTCGTAGTCATTCACTGGCACTTGCTTGGCTGTAGCCAGATTGATAGGCTTTCTTGACTTCGATTCAAAGAACTCTGCTGCAATGCCCAAGTCCTCTGGTGCGTTTCTTGCATCCGACAACAGACAACGGATAATGTGGCCTAACAGAACATTCTTTCCTCTCCAGTTTATTTTTGTTGTAAGTGGATATGATTCCCCTTTACCACTAAAACGATAAACAAAAAGGGCTTTAGGTGTAGTAGTGTCAATAAGATTGCTACCCTCTTTTGTCAGTTCATTGTACAATAAGGACAGACATCTGTTCAGTTCCGTATTCTTCTCTTCACTGTTGTTCCCCTTTAGTTTTGAATTGAGAACCGCAACATGCCATTTCTCCGTTGGAATCGTGCTTTTGTCACCATCAAAGGCTTGGTCTTCGTGCAAGGTGTCTTGATACTCTTCCGCTAAAATTGCCTGTTGCTCATCATCGGTGTACAATGACGCAATCCAGTTCAGTAAATCTTTATCTTCTTCATTCAGAAAACCATCCAACATCAGATAGACAAATCTCATTTGCTGCAACGACAGGCTGATGAAGTCCTGGAATTTTTTTCGTTGCTATAGTTTCGAGGAAAATGATGTATATATGCTCCAAAGCTACTAATATTGCGAAAACTGTTGTTACTGTCCTCATATTATTTCTTCTATTACTTTCTCATTAAATGTAAAATGGCATCCTTGGGGGCAAACCATATCATTCTTGGCCCAACCCAACGCATCACTTCACGGATAGCCTCACGTTCTTTTGGCGCATAGCAATGAGTGGGACAGTCCTTGCAAGCGGTCTTTTTCTCACCATATCTGCAATGATCCAAACGACGATAAGCATATTCAGCCAGAAGTTGATATTCCTCTGGCATAGCGTCCTCCTTCAGACGATGACGGCAATATAGCTCAATCATCTTTCGGACTGTCTGCTTCTCTCGCTCTATCCTATTCACCTCTCTTTTTGCCAAAGGAAGGAATTACATACACAGGTTTCTCTTCATGGTGAGTACAGTTATGATGGTCGCAAGACTCCAAAGAATCCTGTAGCTCTCCATTTTGATAAGACCTGAGCACATCATCCACTTTTCCGTGACAGCCT
>JAILPA010000065.1 GCA_024690505.1 Prevotella sp. | reverse complement strand
AAAAATTGTTTAATATATATATTATATATAATTATATATAATATATATATTAAGCTAAAACCCCGTATTTTTCAAATGATGAAAAGATGAAAAGATGAAATGATGAATTTCTTCGGAAATACCTGGTTTTATACGGGTTTCCGAAGATTTAGGCCCAAAACACACCCGAGAATACCGCGAAATACCAGTGTTTATGCAGGTTTCCGAAGATTCAGACCCCAAACAAGCCTAAAACAAAAGCAAAAAGCTGGCAAGGCGTAGCTCGAGGGGTGCCCGTTTCGTTCCCCCCCCTTTGACGCACACACAGGGGTTCGTAAGCAGTGCCCTGAATCAGGGCGGTGGTTTTATCCTCCTCTCTACATGCTGCTTGAGGCATTCCTGTCCGAGAAAGTCCAGGAGAGTCCGATGCAAAAAATAGTCCTAAAGTTCTGTAGTCCCTGCAAAAAGAAATAGCAGCGGACAGACACGGACTAACACGGATTTTTTTTAGCAGCGGACTACAGGACTACAAGGAATAATAAGCAGCGAACAGACATGTACAGTCCGGGAGAGTCCGATGCAAAAAACTGTAGTCCCTGCAAAAAGAAATAGCAGCGGACAGACACGGACTAACACGGATTTTTTTTAGCAGCGGACTATAGGACTACAAGGAATAATAAGCAGCGAACAGACATGTACAGTGGGAATATATATTCCAAGGAGCCTAAGGAGAATAGCTTCGCTGGGCGTTACTTTGCACCCAGAGAAGCGTTACTTTGCACCCAGAGAAGCGTTACTTTGCACTCAGAGAAGCAGCGCTGTGCTTTAAGCACAGAACCGCTGTGCTTAAGACACAGAACCGCTGTGCTTAAGACACAGAACCACTTCTCTCGAAGCTACCCGCGCGTCTCCCCTCCCTTCCAAGGGGAGGGGCAGGGGTGGGGTCTGTATTATACTACCAGCAGCAAAGAAGAAGATACCGACCCCACCCCCGGCCCCTCCCCTAAAGGGAGGGGAGACGCGCACGCTGGGCAAGGTACCAATAATAGGCTGTCGTTTTGTCTGTTCTCGGCTGACGATTTGTCATTTCTTCCCATGCGGCACATTCTTTGTGCTACTTTGGATGAACCATTGTTTATCAGAACAAATCATTTAGGAAAGGAGAAATAATATGAGTTTAGACAAATTCACCATCAAGGCACAGGAGGCCGTACAGGCCGCCGTGCAGACTGCCCAACGAAACGGGCAGCAGACCATAGAACCTGTTCATCTGCTCTTAGGACTGATGGAGAAGGCCAAGGACGTGACCGCCTTCATCTTTCAGAAGTTGGGGATGAATGCCGGACAGATAGAAATGCTCTGTCGGCAGGAGTTGCAACACATGGCCCGTGTGCAGGGCGGACAGCCCTATCTCTCGAGTGATGCTAATAAAGTGTTGCAGAAAGCCGAAGACCTGGCACGCGAGATGAACGACGAATATGTTTCTTGTGAGCCCATTCTTCTGGCTCTCCTCGTTGTCAGCTCCACAGTGAGCAGGATACTGAAGGATGCTGGTGCCACTGAGAAAGACATGCGCCAAGCTATCCTCGAACTGCGTAGCGGACAGCGTGTGCAGAGTCAGAGTGCCGACGACAACTATCAGAGCCTGGACAAGTATGCGAAGAACCTGGTCGACCTGGCCCGCCAGGGGAAGCTCGACCCCGTCATCGGACGTGATGATGAGATTCGCCGCGTGCTTCAGATCTTGAGCCGCCGTACGAAGAACAACCCCATACTCATTGGCGAGCCTGGCACAGGAAAGACGGCCATCGTGGAAGGACTGGCCGGACGAATAGTCCGTGGAGACGTGCCCGAGAACCTGAAGGACAAGCAGGTCTACTCGCTCGACATGGGTGCTCTGGTGGCTGGTGCCAAGTACAAGGGCGAGTTCGAGGAACGACTGAAGAGCGTCATTAACGAAGTGACACAAAGCGACGGTCGCATCATACTTTTCATCGACGAGATTCACACACTCGTGGGAGCGGGTGGTGGCGAGGGAGCCATGGATGCTGCCAACATTCTGAAGCCCGCTTTGGCTCGTGGCGAACTGCGTGCCATCGGTGCGACAACCCTGAACGAGTATCAAAAGTATTTCGAGAAGGACAAAGCGCTGGAACGCCGCTTCCAGACAGTAATGGTAGACGAACCCGATGAGCTCAGTGCCATCTCCATCCTTCGTGGACTCAAAGAGCGCTACGAGAATCATCATAAGGTGCGTATACAGGACGACGCCTGCATCGCCGCCGTGCAACTCTCGGAGCGATATATCAGCAGCCGTTACCTGCCCGACAAGGCCATTGACCTGATGGACGAGGCTGCTGCCAAGTTGAGGATGGAGCGCGACTCGGTGCCTGAAGAGCTCGACGAGATAACGCGCCGTCTGGCTCAGCTCGAGATAGAGCGCAGCGCCATCACACGCGAGGAAGAGGCAGTAGGCAGTGGGGCGCCTGCTTCTGAAAAGCTTTCCGAGTTGAACAAGGAAATAGCCGAACTGAAAGAACAGGAGACGCAGTTCAGGGCCAAGTGGGAAGGTGAACGCCAGCTGGTGAACCAGATTCAGCAGGACAAGCAGAGAATAGAAGACCTGAAGTATGAAGCCGAGCGGGCCGAGCGTGAGGGCGACTATGGAAAGGTGGCCGAGATTCGCTACTCGAAGCTGAAGGCACTGGAAGACCACATTGCCTCACTCCGCCATCAGTTGGATAGCAGCGATGCCAACAAGGCTGGTACACGCCTCGTCCGCGAAGAGGTGACGGCCGATGACATTGCCGAAGTGGTGTCGCGTTGGACGGGAATACCTGTCACCCGCATGATGCAAAGCGAGCGCGAGAAGCTGCTCCATCTGGAAGAGGAATTACATCAACGCGTCATTGGCCAGGACGAAGCTATCACGGCGGTATCCGATGCTGTAAGACGCAGCCGTGCAGGATTGCAAGATCCTAAACGTCCCATCGCATCGTTCATCTTCATGGGTACCACAGGCGTGGGAAAGACGGAACTGGCGAAGGCGCTGGCCGAATACCTGTTCAACGACGAGACGATGATGACCCGCATCGACATGAGCGAGTATCAGGAGAAACATACCGTGTCAAGACTAATAGGTGCACCTCCGGGATACGTTGGCTATGACGAGGGCGGACAGCTGACCGAGGCAGTACGCCGCAAACCCTACAGCGTGGTGCTCTTCGACGAGATTGAAAAGGCTCACCCCGATGTGTTCAACATTCTGCTGCAAGTGCTCGACGACGGCCGACTGACCGACAATAAAGGAAGAACAGCCGACTTTAAGAACACCATTATCATTATGACAAGTAACGCCACGCGTGAACAGCTTAAGTTGGTAATGCGACCCGAGTTCCTGAATCGAATCGACGAGATCATCACCTTCCAGCAACTATCGCAGCAGGAGGTGGCACAGGTGGTGCGACTGCAGCTGACAAGAGTGCAGAAGATGCTGGAACCGCAGGGCATACGCCTTGAAGTGACCGAGCACGCCATCCAGTGGCTCGCTCGTGAGGGATACGACCCCGACATGGGAGCACGACCGGTGAAACGCGCCATACAACATCACGTGCTAAACGACTTGAGCCGACGTATCCTTGCCGACGAGGTAGACCGCTCGAAACCTATCGTCATCGACGAGGTCGGCGACGGACTGGTGTTTCACAATTGAGGTTAAAAAAGCGCAAATGTTTGGTGGACTGCAAAGATATTCGTACCTTTGCAGCCCATTTTCGATATGCTATCTTAAATCTGACGAATATGAAGAAACTGTTTGTGACGTTAGTACTTACCGCTATTACCATGGCTGCTGTGGCCGTGCCTGCCAAGCGTGGCGTGTGGAAAAAACTGATATTGCCCGATGGCACGGAGGTAAGGGCACAACTCGTGGGAGACGAGCATGGACACTACTGGAAAGCTGACGACGGCACTGCTTATATGCTCAAGGCCGGAAACTATGAATGTATTGATGCCAGCCAAATAGCTGTCAAAGCCAAAAGACGCGCACAGAGCGTGAATGCCAAGCGTGTGAAGCGTTTGCAGAAACAAATAGGAGAATCCAGTTACACAGGAGTGAGAAAGGGTATCATACTGCTGGTAAACTTCAACGATACTAAGTTCAAGACATCGCACGACAGCACTCTTTTCCAGCGTATAGCCAACGAGGTGGGATACTCCGAAGGTAAGTTCAAAGGTTCCATGCGTGATTACTTCCATGCACAGAGCATGGGAAAGTTCGAGCTCGACTTTGATATTGTGGGCCCCCTCACCGTGAGTAGAAAAGCAGAATACTACGGCAAGAACGACAGTGAAGGCAACGACCAGCACGCTGGTGAGATGGTGTGTGAGGCCGTGAAACTGGCCATGAATGAGGTCTCGGACTGGAAACAGTACGACTGGGACGGCGACGGCTACGTTGATCAGGTCTACGTCGTATATGCTGGAAAGGGTGAGGCCGATAGCGGCGTAGAAAACACCATCTGGCCACATGCCTACTCGCTGAGTAGTGCTCAGTATTACGGCGACGGCTCTGGCGAAGTGACCGTAGAAAGAGGGTTGAAGGTCGATACCTACGCCTGTGGCTCGGAACTGGAGAACGGCACCCAGATCTGCGGCATCGGCACGATGTGTCACGAGTTCAGCCATTGTCT
>JAILPA010000018.1 GCA_024690505.1 Prevotella sp. | reverse complement strand
GGAGGGGCCGGGGGTGGGGAGAGTATTTTCTTCGCCAACGGAATATTACAGACCCCACCCCTAACCCCTCCCCTTGAAGGGAGGGGAACGCTGAGCATTGTTTATCTGCGATTATCTTCATTGTCAGACTTTTTCAAGTGGACTCAATACCTATTTATATTATCCTCGATGTTTTCACCTCTCCGTGGCCGATGAAGAGCGGAGAGTCTTCTTGCCGTTGTGGATATACAGACCCTGGCTAGGGGTAGAGACGCGCTTGCCGTCAAGGGTGTAGTATCCGTCATCACCGTTGGTCACGTCCAAACGGTAGACATTCGTGACAGATGTCTCTTCTCCGTCATCTTCAAACACCATCTTCAGCTCGTCGTAAGCCACACGGTCCATTGGCATGTGCAGGTATGCCTGGCCCTGAGGAATCACCTGGCTTCCGGTGGCCATGTGCTCAAACAGCTTCTCCTCGGCGTTGGTAATATAGTTCATATAGACCATGTCGTTTCCTTCCTTGTGGTAAGGAGTGCTCCAGTCGTTCCAGTATCCCCTGACGCCTTCATCACGGCAGTACTCCATCATCCACATTGGCTTGGTCTGCGACTTGTTGATATAGAGCATCTCGCCTCCATATTCCGCCTCGTCCACGTCGCGCATGCCGCGCGAGCCCATTGCCCGGCCGCCATAGGGGTCATACTGGGCGCGGATGGCGAGCATCTCCTTCATGTGAGCTACGCTGATGTCGGCATTGCCACACTCATAGAAGATGATGCTGGGGTAGTTGCGCAGGTAGATGATAGCATCGCGCATCAACTCCTTACGGTCAGTCCATCGCTGACCGTCAACATCTGCCTCGGCATCGCCGGCAGGCATCGCTTGGATAAGGCCCACGCGGTCACAAGACTGCACATCCTGCACCCACGGCGTGACATGCATCCATCTCACGAGGTTGCCACCCGACTTTACAAAGAGGTCGTTGCTGTAGTCGCTCAACCAGGCAGGTACGCTCATTCCCACTCCAGGCCACTCGTTGGTGGTGCGCTGGGCATAGCCGTGCACCATCATGGCGCGGTCGTTGAGGTAGAACATACCGTTCTTAAACTCTGTCTTGCGGAAACCTGTCGTGGTGGTGACGGTGTCTTGGGCCACGATAGTCTTGACATTGTACAGATAGCCATAACCCCAAGACCAGAAGTGCAGACCGTTTACCTCCTTCTCAGCCTTCAGTACGGTGCGCCCACCGGCAGGAGCCAACTGTCCTGTGGTGCCGGTGAAATGTGCGATTTCGGTGCCATCAAGCTCGGAGATGATGACTTCCAGCGGCTCATCCTTTGCCGTAGCGCCGTCATTCTGCACCTCACTCTCCACGCAGATGGTGGCTTTGTGTGATGGGACATCAAAATTCTTGGCATAGATATATACGCCTGTTGTACCAAGGTTAGAATAGAGTGGCAACGTCTGATGCACTTCTGGCAGTATGTGCAGCCACACGTTCTTGTTCAGGCCACCATAGTTGGAGTAGAAGCTGTTGCTGTTCCATTGCAACACGCTGTTTGTATTTCTCTTGTGGTAAGTCCAGGAGTTGTCGGTTTTCACGTCAATGCGGTTCTCGCCGGCCTGCAGCTTGTCGGTGATGTCAAAGCCAAAAGCCATAACGCCGTTCTCGCTGTAGCCTACATCCTTGCCGTTTACCTTCACATCGGCAGCCAAGCGGCAGCCCTCAAACTCAAGGATGACACGCTTGCCCTGAGCTGACTCAGGCAGGGTGAAGGTCTTGCGATACCATACTACACCGTCGCTCTGGTCGGTGATATAGACCTTGAAGGCCTCATCCTCATTCCATGCATGGGGCAGGGTCACACGCTCGGTGCCGGTCTTCACGCCCGATGCCAGCTCTGAATAGTCTATCTCCCAATCGCTGTTGAAGTTATATACCTCGTGCGCCATTACTGGAACAGACAGCAGATGGCAGATGACAAGCGAAAGGTTTATCAGAAGTATTCTATATATCTTGTTCATAATTCACCTGGAAAAATATAAGTTGTCTTTTATTCGTTATTCGTTTCCCGCATCTTTAAGAAATTCTATCTCAGCAATGCTCAGCACGTAGCTGCTACCTGACACAGCTGCCGTCTCGCCACTCAGCTCCACGATGTCACCGAAGGCATCGCCCGTACTGCTCTGGTTCAGCATCTTGATAGTATAAGTCTCAGAAGAGGGTGCCTCGCTGAGCTTCATGCGCACATACCCGAGCGACTTGGGAGTCCAGCCGCGCCACACTTCCGTCTCGCCTGCATAGATGGCGATAGGATAGCTCGTGGTGCGGAAGGTGGTGCCGCCCATCTTACATGTAATCGCCTTCAGCTGCACGGGCTCGTTGAAAGTGAATTCTATCCACGACGTGTTGAGCGTGTTGCCGCTTGACCATGAGGTCGTCTCTTTGTCGTCGTAACATGCCTTGGGGTCATCTCCGCTACCTGCCTTGGCACTCTTCACAGGAACTCCTACCAGGCTCTGCACAAAGCTGGGCTCAGATGGCGTCTCGCCGCGGTCAAGCACGGGCTTCAGTCCGTCGGATGGCTTAAAGGTTGTCAGTCCGCCCTCGGTCTTTATGGGGAGAGTGGTGAGGTCTATGCTGGCAGAGCCCAGCCCCTCGGCACTCGCCGTAAGCTTTACGGCGCCGGCTTCGGTCAGCGAGCGCAGCATGACACGGTTGACGCCGCACTCTACGGGCAGCGTGGTTGCACGTACATAGTTGTCGTTTGTCCATCTGTCACCAATGGGTTGTGTGGAGCCGTGAGCCACGCCGCCAAGCCACTCGGCAGGACCTTCAAGGCTGAAAGTGACATCGCGGTTGTCCAACGGACAGCGACGGCCCTCACGGTCCAAAATCTCTACCGTGACAAGAGCCAGGTCGGCACCGTCAGCCTTCCAGCCCGTAGGATGCTGCATGGCGGTGAGAACCAGCTGAGAAGCATCGCCGGTAGTCTCAATGGAATAGCGCGACTGCTCGCTGTGCTGCGCGTCATAGCCGATAGCGGTAAGCGTACCTGCCACGTATGGCACGTCATTGAAGGTGTAAAGGAAGTCACCATCCTTCTTTGCAGGCTGCAGGACATTGTCGTCAGGGAGCACCAACTCAACAGAAGGACTGGTGGATACAACATATATATAAGGTATGGTCTGACCCTCATCATAGTTCCAGTGGCCACAGATGTAGGTATGTGGCTTCAGGTCGTCAACCCAACCATCCCACATCGCCTGGTGTGTGAAGAAGGCATCCTTAGGCAAACGCATGGGGTCAACAACGCCGCTGGTACGGAAATTCTCCACTCCGCGGCTGTGGGTCTGCGAGTCGCTGAAGATAATCTTCACGCCACCGGCATTCACTCTCGTTCCCTGACCAGGACGCTCCTGCCAGTATTCCTGCCAGCGATGCACCAGTTCAGCTGCAAAATTGTCGCTGTTATGGTGGTAGGAGGTGGACGTTGTCGCCACTTCCTCACTATTTGCATTACGTGCAGTCATGGCAGGATATAGCATGTTATTGCCTACGGCACTAACTGTTTTCAGCACCGGAACAGTATATGTCTGCCCCGCCTTGCCGCGCATCACTACGCCAGTCTGTCCGGGAACAGTCTCTATGCGCTTCATTTTCACCTCGTCATCCTTGACAGACTCAGCAACGTATGCCCTGAGTTCAGACTTGCTCAGGTCAAGATTGATAGGTGAAGCAAAAGAGAAACAGTCTGCCGGAGCCAGAATGCTATACTCTTTTACATCTGGCACGAAGCGTACTGCCAAAAGGCTATAGGCTCGGTCAGAGGTGAAAAAATACACACCTTCAGTAGTGGCCGTATGCTTCAGCTCAATAGGTGACGTAGAGGAAGGGAACTCCTGCACTTTCTCTCCGTTGAACATCATGACCATTTTGCGTCCGTCGTAAGTGCTGGAGTTCTTCATAATGACATACAACGTACCAGGAACGGACACATGGATGCCAAAGCAGTCATCGGTCTTTTTGCTCTGCGGAGTCTGCGAGGCAGTCATGCCATTAGAGTCAAAGATATTTCCCGCCTTGTTCGTTCCTATACGCTGTACGCTCCACGTACTGCCGTCGCTGAAAGTACCTTGGTAAGACCCCGTCTCAATGGTCAGGGGCCTGCTGTCTGAGGCTCTGATGTAAAGTCCGTTGAGAGGAGTAAGTGTTGAGAAAGTCCTTCCAGCAGCAAACTGGTCGAAGCACCAGTAGGAAGGCGCACTTACTGTCACGTCGGCTGCAAAGCCCGCTATCGCACATAGTGACAGCAAGCAAAATGCAATAAAATGCTTCTTCATGTGAGGTTCTTGTTTTTTTGTTATGTTTAGTAGATAATAATGATTAGGACACAATATCAAGCGGCAAAGTTAGATAATAATTAGTGAAATACAAAAGGAAAACTTGTTTTTTTTTAATTCTCCGAGTGCCAAGTAAGTCCGGCGAAGCCAAAGATGCGAAAAAGGATTGTTGTTTTCGCGCATTTTTGCGGTTTTCGTATACTTTCGCAATAGAAATGTTGGATTGCGGAAAAGCGCGAAAAATTCTTGGGCAGTTCCTTGCTCCCTCCCACGAGGGGGTAAATGGGTCATTGATTAAAATTTTCTGAGTAAATGTGTGATTGTTTCAAATAAAATGTGTATCTTTGCCAAAACTATACTATACAACCATGAGAAAGTTATTATTACTTGCTGCCATCGGACTGTCGCTGACGGCTGTGGCACAGACGCGAAGCGGAGGCATCACGGAGAAGATGCTGAGAGAGATGGAGAAGGAACAGCAGCTGAGTGCTGCCGACCGTGCCTTGGTGAACGCCATTGCGGGCAATGCTATCGACAACTTGGCGAAGAACCACCAGAACGCCGGCGCTATCGACACCCATTTCAGTATCGAGACGAAGAAGCAAAGCATCACCGACCAGCAGCAGAGTGGCCGCTGCTGGATGTTCAGCGGCATGAACGTGCTGAGGGGCGACTTCCAGCTGCGCACCGACTCGCTGCAGGTGGAGCTGTCGCAGGCCTACCTCTTCTTCTACGACCAGCTGGAGAAGGCAAACCTGATGCTGCAAGGCTGCATAGAGACGGCCTCGAAGCCTATCGATGACGAGCGCGTGCAGTTCTTCTTCCGTTCACCCATCGGCGATGGTGGCACGTTCTGCGGCGTGGCCGACCTGGGCGACAAGTATGGCATGGTGCCACGTGAGGTGATGCCCGAGTCGTTCTCGAGCGACAACACGTCGAAGGCACGACAGCTCATCGCATCGAAGCTGCGCGAATATGGCTTGCAGCTCCGCGAGATGGTGCAGAAGGGCAAGAAGGGCGCTTCGATAGAGAAGGCCAAGACGCGGATGCTCTGCCAGATATACCACATGCTTCAGTACACCATCGGCAACCCACCGCAGAAGTTCACCTATGCTTTCAAGAACGAGAAGGGCGAGGCTGTGGGGCCTGCACGTGAGTTCACACCGCAGTCCTTCTATAGCGAGCTGACTGGCGGCAAGAAACTCAACGGCACCTTCATCATGGTGATGAACGACCCGCGCCGCGACTACTACAAGACGTACGAGGTGGAGCTGGACCGCCATACGCAGGACGGTCATAACTGGAAGTACGTGAACCTGCCTATGGACGACATCGAGCAGATGGCCATCGCCACCCTGCGTGCCGGCCACAAGCTCTACAGCAGCTACGACGTGGGAAAGATGCTCGACCGCAAGCGTGGATATGCCGACACCGAGAACTTCGACTACGGGGCTCTATTTGGAACCACCTTCCCCATGACCAAGGCCGAGCGTATCAGTACGTTCGACAGCGGCTCTACCCACGCCATGACCCTCACCGCCGTCGACCTGGACTCCAAGGGGCGTGCCACGAAGTGGAAGGTGGAGAAC
>JAILPA010000012.1 GCA_024690505.1 Prevotella sp. | reverse complement strand
AACAAGGTGATTGTGGCCACCGATGCCGATGTCGACGGGATGCACATCCGTCTGCTGATTATCACCTTCTTCCTGCAGTTCTTCCCTGAACTCATCCGTAAGGGCCATGTCTATGTACTACAGACACCGCTCTTCCGCGTGAGGAACAAGCGTACGAAAATTAAGAAAAAAGCTGTGCTGACCGAGGAAGATGAGCGGTTGGCACAGCAGAAAACGAAAGCGAAGAGCGACTTTATTGTACGCTATTGCTACAGCGAGGAGGAGCGTCTGAAAGCCATCAGTGACTTAGGCCCCGACCCCGAGATAACGCGCTTCAAGGGTCTTGGCGAAATCAGTCCTGAAGAATTTGCCGGTTTCATCGGCCCCGACATGCGCTTAGAACAGGTCACACTCCACAAGACCGACCAGGTGCAGAAGCTCTTGGAATACTACATGGGAAAGAATACCATGGAGCGCCAGAACTTCATCATCGATAATCTGGTCATCGAGGAGGACCGGCCGGAAGAGGAGGAAGAGGAGTAGCTATTTGTAGATGGGACCGAAAGTCTGGCAGGCACGATAGTCGGCGCCTTCCTTGTCCATGCCGAAGGCGTTCCAGGCAGCAGGGCGGAAGATGTCCTCGTCTTTGACGTTGTGCATAGAGACGGGTATGCGGAGCATAGCACACAGAGTGATGAGGTCGGCCCCTACATGTCCGTAGCAGATAGCACCGTGGTTGGCTCCCCAGCAGTTCATTACAGAATAGACGTCCTTGAAGCAGTCCTTGGAAGGGTCAAGCCTGGGAGTGAACCATGTGGTAGGCCAGGTGGGGTCTGTACGTTTGTCAAGGATATCGTTCATCTCCTGTGGCAGGTCTATGGTCCAGCCCTCAGCCAACTGCAACACGGGTCCGAGGCCGGCCACCATGTTCAGGCGTAACATGGTCATGGGCATTCCGCCACGGGTAAGGAAGTGCGACGAGTAGCCGCCGCCGCGGAAGTAGTCGCGGTCTGCAGGCATCCAGCTCGTGGCTTTCAGGCACACCTCCATGTCTTCCTGTGTCATGTTCCAGTATTCCTTCATGGTGGGCTGTCCTTCTTTGTCGCTCATGGCGCCGGTAGCGTCGAGCGTGGTGGCCCCGCTGTTAATGAGATGTATGAAACCTTGGGTGGCCAAGCCGCTCAGCGCAGTGCCGGTAACGCGTTCTACGGCTTTCGGACTCCAGTAGGTGCGAATGTCTGAGAACATGACGCCACGGTTGGTGAGCAGATGTCCGAAGAGCATCGACATACCATTCAGGAAATCGTTTTCAGTGGCCAAGGTGAAGGCCTCGCGTGGCCCGTTCCAGTCGAAGGAGGTGCACATCAAGGCCTCGGGGAAGTCGAAATTGGGCTTGTAGTCGGTCCATTGCCGTTGTCCCTGCACACCGGCGGCGATGGCGTTATGTCCAATGGCTTCTTCCTTGTATCCCATCTGCAGCAGTCGGTCGCTGCCCTGCATGAGGTCGCGGATAATCATCATTGTCTTCACGGTGAACTCCCAGTCCTGGTCTTTCTCTTCGCGGTTCTTGCCCTTGCCCTTGCCGTTATAAGAGGTGAGGGGGGCAAGGTGAGAGGTGAGAGGCTGGCGGTCTTCGTTGTAGTCGTGGCCCTCCTGCGGCTTGCAGTATTTCTCCACCCATTGCATGGCCTTGGCAAACTCCTCCTTGTCGTAGATGCCGAAGTCGACGCGGCGCAGAATCTCCACGAGCGACACATATTCTGTCCTCATGCCGAGATAATGTTGTAGGAAGTCGGCGTCGACGATAGAGCCGGCTATGCCCATGCAGGTGTTGCCGAGTGAGAGGTAGCTCTTGCCGCGCATCGTTGCTACAGCCTGAGCGGCGCGGGCAAAGCGCAGCAGCTTCTCGGCCACGTCGGCGGGGATGGTGTTGTCGTCTGCGTCCTGCACGTCGTGACCATAGATGCCGTAGGCGGGCAGTCCTTTCTGAGCGTGGGCGGCCAGGACGGCGGCCAGGTAGACGGCTCCTGGGCGTTCAGTGCCGTTGAAGCCCCAGACGGCCTTTGGATAGTAGGGATTCATGTCCATCGTCTCCGAGCCATAGCACCAGCAGCTGGTAACGGTGATGGTGCTGCCAACGCCCTCACGCTCGAACTTCTCGGCACAGGCGGCACTTTCGCCCACACGGCCGATAGTGGTGTCGGCAATGACACATTCCACGGGCGAGCCGTCTCCGTTTCTCAGGTTGCTTTCAATGAGTCCCTTCACGGCCTTTGCCAGGCTCATTGTCTTTGTCTCTAAGCTTTCGCGCACACCGCCCTGACGGCCGTCAATGGTTGGACGGATGCCAATTTTAGGATAGTTTTTCATTTCGTTTGTTT
>JAILPA010000184.1 GCA_024690505.1 Prevotella sp. | reverse complement strand
TATTTTTTCACCGTTGCTAAGCAGTTTCCCACAACCACGACAGAACACCCGGGCAATTGTTAAAGGCCCGATACGGAGAGTAACAGGCCGTGTTACGCTCTGTATCGGGTCGTTCTTTTATATGCGGTCATCAACTCAGGGATAAAGAATCCATTGCCGTCAGCCAAACATCGCAACAGCTTGATGATGACGAAAGAATGTCAGAAAAATTCTAATTTGCGAAAATTGCCGCACGACGGGGCTTTGGGAAAAGCACCGCTTTGAGGGTGGAAAAGGACAGCTTTGAGGGTCAAAAAGCGGTACTTTTCAACCCTCAAAGCGGTACTTCCATCTTGACGCATTTATCCATGTAAAGAAAATTCACAATCCACCCCAGTCTTAAATGGCATATTATCCGGCCCTATCCCTTTCTCGACACAACAAGTGAGAGGCCCCTTATGAAGGATGAAATTTGAAAAGCGGAAAACGTTTTAGCGGACAACAATAAAAAATCCCCGAACCGCTAACGATTCGGGGGTTATTATTGCAGATGTTCAATCTTCAGTCTTACATCATGCCGCCCATTCCGGGTGCGCCGCCCATAGGCATAGCAGGCTCCTTCTCGGGTTTGTCGACAATGAGGCACTCAGTGGTGAGGAACATGCCGGCGATAGAAGCAGCATTCTCCAGAGCGACGCGGGCCACCTTGGCGGGGTCGATGACGCCAGCCTCACGCAAATCCTCATACTGGTCGGTACGGGCGTTGTAGCCGAAGTCGCCCTTGCCCTCGCGCACCTTCTGCACCACCACGGCACCCTCGCCACCGGCGTTGGTGACAATCTGGCGCAGCGGCTCCTCGATGGCACGGCAGATGATGTTGATACCGGTCTGCTCGTCGGCATTGTCGCCCTTCAGGGCTGCCAGGGCCTCCTGAGCACGGATGTAGGTGGTGCCGCCGCCAGCCACCACGCCTTCCTCGATGGCAGCGCGGGTGGCGCAGAGAGCATCGTCTACACGATCCTTCTTCTCCTTCATCTCCACTTCGCTGTTAGCACCCACGTAGAGCACTGCCACGCCACCGGCCAGCTTAGCCAGGCGCTCCTGCAGCTTCTCCTTGTCGTAGCTGCTGGTGGTCACCTCAATCTCCTTCTTAATCTGAGCCACGCGGTCCTTGATGGCCTGCTTGTCGCCGGCACCATTGACGATGGTAGTGTTGTCCTTCGTCACAGTCAGCTTCTCGCAGGTGCCCAGCATCTCGAGCGTTGCCTGCTCGAGCTTCAGGCCCTTCTCCTCGCTGATGACGGTGCCACCGGTCAGCACGGCGATATCCTCGAGCATGGCCTTGCGACGGTCACCAAAGCCAGGGGCCTTCACGGCGCAAATCTTCAGACCGCCACGCAGACGGTTCACCACAAGCGTGGTAAGAGCCTCTGAGTCAACGTCCTCGGCAATGACGAGCAACGGACGGCCACTCTCAGCAGCGGGCTGCAGGATGGGCAGGAAGTCCTTGATGTTCGAGATCTTCTTGTCGTAAATAAGGATATAGGGGTTGTCCATAGCGCACTCCATCTTCTCGCTATCGGTGATGAAGTAGGCGCTCAGATAGCCACGGTCGAACTGCATACCCTCGACCACTCCGATGTGGGTGTCGCGGCTCTTGCTCTCCTCGATGGTGATGACGCCGTCCTTCGACACCTTGCGCATAGCCTCGGCCAGCAGTTCGCCAATCTCCTTGTCGTTGTTGGCGCTGACGGTGGCCACCTGCTCAATCTTGTCGTAGTTGTCGCCCACCTGCTCGGCACTCTTGGCGATGAAGTCGGTAACGCCCTTCACAGCCTTGTCGATGCCGCGCTTCAAATCCATGGGGTTGGCACCAGCGGTGACGTTCTTCAGGCCCTCAGCCACGATGGCCTGAGCCAGCAGCGTGGCGGTGGTGGTGCCGTCGCCGGCATCGTCGCCAGTCTTCGAGGCAACGCTCTTCACCAGCTGTGCACCCGTGTTCTGGAAGTGGTCCTCCAGCTCAATCTCCTTAGCCACGGTGACACCGTCCTTCGTTATCTGGGGAGCGCCGAACTTCTTCTCAATCACTACGTTGCGGCCCTTCGGTCCGAGGGTCACCTTTACTGCGTTTGCCAACTGGTCAACGCCCTGCTTCATCTGCTCGCGGGCGTCAATATTGAATTTGATTTCCTTTGCCATAGTTTTCTTAATTCTTCTCGTTGTTATTCACTGTTCATTTCTCAATAATGGCGAGCACGTCGCTCTGGCGCATCATCAGATACTTCTCGCCGTCGAGCTCAATCTCGGTGCCGCTGTATTTGCCGTAGAGCACTTCGTCGCCTTCCTTCAGAATCATCTCCTCGTCCTTGGTGCCTTTACCAGCAGCCTTGATAATGCCATGAAGGGGTTTCTCCTTTGCGGTATCGGGGATGATGATGCCGCCAACTTTCTCTTCAGCCGGTGCGGGCAATACCAGCACGCGGTCAGCTAATGGTTTGATTGTCATAATTGTTTTGCTTTAATATAATTAATAATGTATATAATGCACTTGGCGGAGCCGACCTGCTTGTCTGCTCCGCCAAGTATTATGCCAAAACCGTGCCAAAAGGTGGTAGCTGACAAAGTGTCAGCCGACAGGTACGGCAACAAGCCATTATAGCTTCCCTACTTCACAATGAATGGCATTGTATAGATGCGATTGCCTTGATAATAGATGTCAAAGCGATACTCGCCCGACGTGAAGTTTGACTGATTTTCGTTACCCCAGCCGAGAAGTGTTTCCTCCTTAGCCTCTCCCGGCTCCAGTGTCAGACTGGTGCGGTAGGTGTGGTGCGAGGGAGAGTTGTCGCTGCGGTCTACCGTCCCATCGGGTTTGACGAAGTCACACATCAGCTCAATGCTGGCCGAGGAGGCACCACTCTTCTGCAGGGACGAGTAGTTCATTACGGGCCACAGGTAGCGGATGTCGTCAGACTTCATCGAGGATATTTCGTTCGGATTGTCCTTGCCGTTGCTGATGGTGACATAGTTCACGTAAACATTGCCCATGTCGGAGGCCAGCGACTGCAACTGTCTCTCCAGGTCGCTGTCGTCGGGCAGAGCATCAGCAGCTGCCTTGACTACGTTGTAGGCCTCGTGGTAGTCGTTACGGTCAATGGCAGCGTCGGCTTCTTCGAGACATTCATCTTTCAGCTTTTTCTTTTTCTGCGCGAACTTATCCTTCAGGTCGTCGGAAGCATCATAACCGTCAGCGCTGTCATTCTCTTCTTCCACCTTCTCCACCTTGCTGAGGAGCGTAGCGGCATCGGAAAGGGCATCGAAGTCAGCGGCAGCGTTGATGGCCTTTTCGCATTTCTCCACAAGCTCCATGTACTCTTCGTCCTTCTCGGCAGCGCTCTTGCCGCCTTTGTTGAACAGGAAGTACCAAGCGGCAGCACCTCCAAGTAGCAACACGATGAGGACGGGAACAATGACCTTCCAGGCAGAGCCTGCCGGCTTCGGTGGTGCTGTGGGAAGGGGTGGCGGAGGCGTAGGGCCGGGGTTGGGTGTAGGTCCAGGTTTAGGAGTTGGGCCGGGCTTAGGAGCCATATTCAGACGAGCCAGAATTTCAGCCACCGACTGTGGACGCTTGGTGCGCTGGGGCATCATCATCCATTTCACGAGATCCTGCATTTGCTTGCTCACACCGGCAGGGAACTGGAACGGGTTGCCCTCCAGAATCTCGGCCGACGAGGGGGGCTGCTTCTTGGTCAAGAGGTTGTAGATGGTGGCACCCAAGGCATAGAAATCAGTCCATGGGCCAAACTTGTCGAAATCCTGCTCAACCTGTTCCATGGGCGCGAAGCCGGGGGTATAGCAAAGTGCCGACGAAGTCTGTCCGCCGTCGGAGCGCAACTGCTTACTAGCGCCAAAATCGATGAGATAGGCATGGCCCTTGCTGTCGACCATGATGTTGCCGGGTTTGATGTCGAGGTGCCATATCTTCTGTTCGTGCACAGTCTTCAGGGCATCGAGCACCTGGGGCAGGATGGCGCGAACCTCGTCCTCGCTCATGCCATTCGGTTTCTGCTTGAGGATGGCGCTGAGCGACAAGCCGTCGATATAGTCCATCACGTAGTAGGAGGTACCGTTCTCGTCGAACATGTCGTGCACCTTGACAATATGCGGATTCTCAAGGCGGCGCAGTCGCTGAGCCTCCTTCCTGAACTTCTCCTTCTGACTCTCGTAGGAGTTGTGGTTGTCGGGCACGCTCACCGTCACTACATTGCCGGTACGCAGGTTGATGCCCTTCATAAAGAACTCCTTAAGGGCATATACCTCGTCGAAGGCCACGTTGCGCACCTTGTAAGTATTGCCAAAGCCACCCGACGCCAAGGGGCTCTCAACGCGATAGGTATTATTGCGCAGCATAGTGCCCTGCGCCAGCATTGTACTTGTATCCATATCGATTAAATTACTGTTCTTGTTGTTGCAGCTGCCGCATATAGTTCTGAAGGTTAATGTCTGCTACGGTCTCAAGCAGGTCGGCCTCAACAATGCGCAGCTCGGTCTTGCCCTCGGCCACACGGATACGGTCCAGCTCTGCGGCATTGCCACCAGCCAGTTCCTTCGTCTCTCCGAACTTACGGCTGTCCTGTGCGGGTCCAACCATGCGGATGGTGAGGCGGTCGGCCTTCACGGGACGGTCGATGCTGATGTGGGCATAACCCAGCGTAGCATCGGTCACGCCCTCCCACACTTTTTTGTTGCCCGCGTAGACCTCTAAGGGATAGCACTTCGAGCGCCAGCCTGTGAGCTTCAATGTGATATGACCGACGGCGGCACGACGGGCAAGGTGATAGGTCACCCAGGCATTGCCGCGCTCTCCGTCGCTCTTCCACTCCGACAACTCATTGTCGTCGTAGCTGTTTGCCACCTCGGCGGCATTGCTGCCAGCAGTAGCACTCTTGATGTCGACCGTCTTGAAGACATCGGTGTAGCTGGGGGTGCCAGGCGTCTCACCACGGGTGAGGCGAACAGGCAACGACAGCTGGGGCAGATAGCGGGCTGCATCAACTTCCTGAGAGTTGAGCGACAGGTAGGCGGGCTTCACGCCGTCGGCACTGACGGAGAGTCCTATCTCACCCGCCGTGGCAGTGGTGCGCACCAGCACGCGGTTCACGCCGCACTCCACGGGCAGCGACATGTGGCCCACGTAGTTATCGCTGTTCTCCTGATTGCTTCGCGTGGCGATGCCACCAATCCACTTGGCCTCGCCCCACAGCTGGAAGTTCACCATGCGGTTGTCCACCGGACAGCGGCGTCCCTGCTTGTCGGCCACCTCCACCTGTATCAGCACCATGTCGGCGCCGTCGGCCTTCGTACCCAAGGGGTTCTGTATAGCTGTGAGTACCAAATGGTCGGGCTTGCCGGCGGTGACAAGGGTGTCGCGCGAGGTGAGCGATGTGCCGAAGCCTGCATCCGACTTAGTATAGCTGACGGCTTCCAGCTGGCCCGGCTCGTACTTCACGCCCTTGAACGTGAAGAGCCATTTATATGAGCGTTCCGGTTCTATGTCCAAGGGCTTGCCATTGAGGAACAAGTCAACGTCGTCGCCTGTGCTGACGACAAGCACATCCTTCACGGAGCCCAGCTCATAGTTCCAGTGGCCGATGATGTGGGTGCGGTCGTTCTCGGGCGACACCCATCCGTCCCACATCACCTGGTGGGCAAAGAAGGCATCCTTGGGCAGGCGCATGGCATCGGTGACGCCGCTAGTGCGGTAGTTCGACTCGCCGCGATGATGGGTGTTCGTGTCGCTGAACACAATCTTCACACCACCCGATGAGACACGTTTACCCGTGCCTGGGCGCACCGTCCAGTATTCGTACCAGCGCTCCACCATTTCCTTGGCAAACTCGTCCATGTTGTGGTTATAGTCGTGAGCAGGAGCATTGCGGTAGAGCGGGCCGTCGCCCTCCTTGTGGTAGGGAGCGCTCTGCTCGTCCCAGTACTTGCGGAGCCCCTCGTCGCGGCAGTACTCCATGGCCCACATGGGGTGCTTACCGCTTTTATTTATATAGAGCATCTCGCCGCCGTATTCAGCCTCGTCGATGTCGAGCATCTCGCGACTGCCAATGGCACGTCCGCCATGAGGGTCGTAGAGGTTGCGAATATCCTTCAGTTCCTGCATGTGTTCACGGCTGATGCTCTCGTTACCGCCTTCATAGAAGAGGATGCTGGGGTTATTGCGGTTATAGATGATGGCATCGCGCATGAGCTGCGTCCGCTGCGTCCATCGTGCGCCATCCACGTCCTTCTCTGAATCGCCGGCAGGCATGGCCTGAATCAGTCCCACTCGGTCGCACGACTCTATGTCCTGCTTCCACGGTGTGACGTGCATCCATCTCACCAGATTTCCGCCGCTCTCCACCATCAGGGCGTTGGAATAATCACTCAGCCAGGCAGGCACGCTCATGCCCACTCCCGGCCACTCGTTCGACGTGCGCTGTGCGTAGCCATGCACCATCAGCACGCGGTCGTTCAGCCATATCTTGCCCTCGGCGAAACGGGTCTTGCGGAAACCCGTGCGAGTGGTCACCTTATCGACAGGAGAGCCGTCGGCCACGAGGCTTGTGTTGACGGAATAGAGGTAGCCATAGCCCCAAGACCAGAAATGCAAGCCGCTGATGCTTTTTTGGGCTTCTACCGTTTTTGTCTCGCCAGGCTGCAAAGTCACGGGCTTGCTTTGGAAGCGTGCCACCTCGTGGTTCTGTGCATCGGTCACCTGTACGTCAAACGTGAAGTTTCGTGCCTTGCTGTCCTCGTTCTTCACCTGGCTCTCTACATGAACCACGGCCTTGCGGGCGGCGACATCGAAATCTGTGGCATAGACATAGGTGCCCGTGGTGCCGAGGTTGGAATAGAGTGGCAGCGTCTGATAGAGCTTGTCGGTCAGATGCAGGAACACGTTCTTAGGCAGTCCGCCATAGTTAGCGTTGAAGTTGCGGTCGTTCCACTGATAGCGGCTGTTCAGCTTACGGTCGCGATAGGTCCAGCTGTTGTCGCATCGCACGGCCAGCACATTATCGCCAACCTGTACATAGGGCGTGAGGTCGAAGCCGAAGGCCATGACGCCATTGTCGGAAAAGCCCACGTGATGGCCATTCACATAGACATCGGCCCCTTGGCGGGCTCCCTCGAACTCGATGAACACCTTGCCCTGCACGTCCTCCATGCTAAGGGTGAAGTGCTTGCGATACCAGCAGACGGTATCGGTCAGATCCTTGATATCCAACTTAAATGCCTCACCGCCATTGAATGCGAAGGGCAACGTCACCTGCTTCCAAGCAGCATCGTTGAACCCGGCATCCATGGCATCGGCACAGTCGCCCACCTCCAACAGCCAGCCGCCATTGAAGTTCAGTTTCTGACGCCCCGTGGCATTCATGGCCAAGGCCAGCATCAGAAAGCACACAAATAGAATAGTTTTTTTCACGCTGTAGGTTTGTTTTTACTTTTTGCCTGCAAAGATAGTAAGTTTTTCCGACTTGACAAAATATACACAAAAGAAAAATGGAATAAATAGTTGGGGGATTCGCCTTTTTTTCGTACCTTTGCCGCCCAATAAAGACTATCACATTGACAAGCATGAATATTGAGACACTGATAAGCAGGGCAGCCGGCGAGGCCGTAAAGGCCCTCTATGGCATGGACGCCACTGAGAAGATGCTGCAACTTCAGAAGACACGCAGCGAGTTTGAAGGCAACCTGACACTGGTGGTTTTCCCCTTTGTACGGGCCGCCAAAAAGAGTCCTGAGCAGACGGCTCAGGAGATAGGTGAGTACCTGGTAAGCAACTGCTCGGCCGTGGAGAAGTTCAACGTGGTAAAGGGTTTCCTGAACCTCAGCATTGGCGGCGGCGCCTGGTTGCAGTTGCTGCTGGCCATCGACGGCGACAACGCTTTTGGCCGTGTGCCGGTGCGCGAGGATTCGCCCCTGGTGATGATTGAATAGTCCAGCCCCAACACCAACAAGCCCCTTCATCTGGGCCACGTGCGCAACAACCTTCTGGGCTGGTCGCTGGCCCAGATTATGGAGGCCAACGGCAACCGCGTGGTGAAGACCAACATCGTGAACGACCGCGGCATACACATCTGCAAGTCGATGCTGGCCTGGCAGAAGTGGGGCAACGGCGAGACGCCCGAGAGCAGCGGCAAGAAGGGCGACCACCTCATAGGCGACTACTACGTGGCTTTCGACAAGCACTACCGTGAGGAGGTGAAAGCCCTGACCACCCAGTTCGTGCTCGGTGGTTTACCCGCCGAGAAAGCCGAAGAGAAGGCCAAGCAGGAGGCACCGCTCATCAAGGAGGCTCACGAGATGCTGGTGAAGTGGGAACAGGGCGACGCCGAGGTGCGTGCCTTGTGGGAAAAGATGAACTCGTGGGTGTATGCCGGCTTCGACGAGACCTACAAGAAGATGGGCGTAGGGTTCGACAAGATTTACTACGAGAGCCAGACATACCTTAAAGGCAAGGCCAAAGTGGAGGAAGGACTGGCCAAGGGCCTCTTCTTCCGCAAGGACGACGGTTCGGTATGGGCCGACCTCACCAACGAGGGCCTCGACCAGAAGCTGCTGCTCCGCAGCGACGGCACCTCAGTCTATATGACACAGGACATCGGCACCGCCGAGATGCGCTACGAGGACTACCCCATCGACAAGATGATCTACGT
>JAILPA010000110.1 GCA_024690505.1 Prevotella sp. | reverse complement strand
CTTGCCTTTATCCCTGTCAGGTTAATCTTCTCCTTCTTACAACGAAGGTAAGAAGATTAATCCGATTAAGCAAATATTTTTACTATGTTTTGCTTATGCGTGGCTCACGCCACGCAATCTCGCTGCAAACGTAGAGAAACTTGAACTGACATAAAAGAAGAATCGGAACTGCCTAAGCAATCCCGATTGTATGAGAGTGAATGTCGTTATATGTCAGGGAGTGAGTATTATCTGCGGCCTGAGCGTCCGCCGCCGCTGTGTCCGCCACCACGGCTTCCTGCTCCAACGGAACCGCCACCGCTATGTCCACCGCCACGGCTTCCTCCACCGAAAGAGCCACCGCTATGTCCACCGCCACGGCTTCCTCCACCGAAAGAGCCACCGCTGTTGCCACCACGGGTTCCACCTCCGAATGAACCGCCACCGTTGTTGCTGCCGCCGCGGTTTCCGCCACCGAATGAGCCACCGTTGTTGCTGCCGCCGCGGTTCCCGTCGAATGAGCCACCGTTGTTGCGTCCACCGCGGTTCCCGTCGAATGAGCCACCGTTGTTGCGTCCGCCGCGGTTTCCGTCGAATGAGCCACCGTTGTTGTGCCCGCCACGGTTTCCACCGCCATGACGGTCGCCAGTGATTTGTGTCGAACTGCGATGTCCTCCACGGTCGCCACGATAGTCGCCGCGATCCCATCCGTTGCGCATGCCAAAGTGGTTGTTGCGTGAGTGGCCTTCCGGACGATAGATGTGATGCCGTCCTTCGTAATAGCTACGACCGCCATTCATGCGCCAGCTGTGGCCGCCACGGTAGGTAGCATAGAAGTGCGGACGTCCGAAGTAGAAATAGTCACGATGGGGATAGCGGGCATAGATGCCGAAGTGCCAGTATCCGGCGTTCCAGTACAGCGGGCGATAGAAATAGGTTGCTGCGCGGAACAAATCCCACTGCCAGGTGAACAGGATATAGCTCAGGTCTAGATTGCGGCGCTCCCAGTAGGGGCCGTAGACGTCGGCCTGGCTGGTGACTCCCATCAGGTAGTCGAGGTTTATCTCGTAGGCAGCCTCGTACTGGGCATCGGTAAGATTCAGCTCATAGGCCATCTTGTCGGTCAGGAAGAGTGCCTCGTTGCGTGCCTGTTCGTAAGACATGGCGTTGGCGTTGACTGCTGCGAGCATCACGGCCATCAGGGTAAACATTAACTTCTTCATAGTTGTAACGTTTTTATGGGTTCGACTTTCTGTTTTTTCTTTTTCTCGCTGCAAAGTAACGGCTTTTTTCGCACTGGGGCAAAGGATTTTCCCTAAAGTGGTGGGGGAAAATCCCTATAAATGCCGTTTTACCCTTGTTCAGTGGCTATCATTTCCAGAAATTCGTCTTCCCCGATGATGCGTATGTTCAATTTGCGTGCCTTCTCGAGCTTTGATGGCCCCATGTTCTCTCCCGCCAGTATGAACGATGTCTTGGCACTGATACTTCCCACGTTCTTGCCCCCATTCTGTTCTATAATAAGTTTGTACTCGTCGCGCGAATGGTGCTGGAACACACCGCTGATGACGATACTCTGGCCGGCAAGGACGGTTGAAGTTACCGATGTCTGCTCGGCAGAAAGCTGGAACTGCAGACCATAGCTGCGCAGGCGCTCCACTATCTGGCGGTTCTGTTCGTTGTGGAAATAGCCCATGATACTGCGGGCCATCACTTCGCCGATGCCTTCCACCTCTTGCAACTCCTCTAAGTTGGCAGCCATCAGCGCATCCATCGTTTTGAAATGGCGAGCCAGCAAGCGTGCCGATGTCTCGCCTACGAAGCGGATGCCGAGGGCAAAGACGACGCGCTCGAAAGGTACCTCGCGCGATTTTTTGATGGCATTGACGATGTTCTGGGCCGACTTGTCGCGCGAACCGTCGCCATTGATCTGCTGTACGTCTATCGTATACAGGTCGGCTATGTTGGCAATGAGCCTGCGACGGTAATACTCTTCTATGATTTCAGGTCCTAGTCCAATGATATTCATGGCCCTGCGGCTGGCAAAATGCTCAATGCGGCCTTTAATCTGCGGTGGGCAGCCCGTGTCGTTAGGACAGTACCATGCCGCTGTCTGTTCAGATTTTGAATCCGAGCCCTCATAGCGAACCAGGGGGGTGCCACACTCCGGGCAGCGCTTGATGAACTGCACTGGCTGGGCGATGATAGGGCGCTGGTCGATGTCTATGCCAACTATCTTAGGGATGATTTCACCGCCTTTCTCTACATAGACGTAGTCGCCAATGTGCAGGTCGAAGGAGCGGATAAAGTCCTCGTTGTTCAGTGTGGCGCGGCGCACGGTGGTGCCAGCTAGCTGTACAGGTTCCATGTTGGCTACGGGGGTGACGGCTCCCGTTCTCCCCACCTGATAGGTGACTTCGAGAAGTCGGGTGCAGGCGCGTTCAGCCTTGAACTTATAGGCGATGGCCCAACGGGGACTCTTGGCCGTGAATCCAAGTGAATGTTGTTGCCTTAAGCTGTTAACCTTTAGCACAATACCGTCTGTGGCAACGGGCAGATTCTTACGCTCTTTATCCCAATAGTCTATGTATTCCAGTATCTCGCCAACGTTGTGGGCCTTGCGCATCCCTTCGCTGATTTTGAACCCCCAATGGCGGGCTGCTTCCAGATTCTCATAGTGTCCGTCAGCAGGCAACTCTTCACCTAATAAATAATAAAGATAAGCATCGAGGCCGCGCCCTGCTACCACCTTAGGGTCAAGACTTTTCAGTGTGCCGCTGGCAGCATTGCGTGGGTTGGCGAAGAGGGGCTCCTCGGCGGCCTCGCGCTCGGCATTCAGTCGCTCGAAGCTGTTCCACGGCATCAGTATCTCGCCACGAATCTCAAACTCGTGCGGGAATGCTGAGTCTGTCTTCAATACCAACGGGATGGATTGGATGGCCTTCACGTTGGTGGTCACGTCGTCGCCCTGCACACCGTCGCCGCGTGTCACGGCTTGGGTGAGGCGCCCATCGATGTAGGTGAGCGAGATGCTAAGTCCATCGTATTTCAGTTCGCAGCAGACCTCGAATGGCTCTCCAGCAAGCAGCTTACTGACAGAGTTATACCAAGCCTGTACGTCTTGCTCGCTATAGGTGTTGGCCAACGACAGCATGGGGTAGCGGTGCTTCACCTGTCGGAACTCTTTCTGGATGTCGCTGCCAACGCGTTGGGTGGGCGAGTTGGGGTCGAATAACTCGGGGTGGCGCGATTCCAGATCTTGCAGTTCGTGCATCAGCATATCGAACTCCTGGTCGCTGATAACGGGGCTGTTCTCTACGTAGTATCGCCGATTGTGCTCGTGCAGCTCGCTGCGCAGCTGCTCAATGCGTTGTCTGTCGTCCATAGGTGTCTTCTTTTTTCGTGCAAAATTAACAAAAAAGTTGGTAACTCCAAACTTTTTCCCTAACTTTGCGGCATGAAAAATCCATTCAAGCTCATTGGACTCATGTTCAAAGCCCGTCGCCCGGGAAAAATAGCCGACATCCCTGCCATGAAGGAAGACTTCTGGCTGGGCAAGAACTATGATGCCATGATGTTCTTTGGTTTCATTGTGACCCACACTCAGGCGGATGCCGACCGCATGAATGCGGGCATGAGCAGCATGAAACGCCACGAGACGATTCATCTGCGACAAGCGCAGTCGGTTCACAACTCATGGTTTTGCTACTATTGCCTGTATTTGTGGTATTATTTGCGGGCACTGCCGTTGAACCGCAAGATGAAAAACGCGGCCTATATCTTGAACCCGTTCGAGATGGAGGCTTATGAGAACATGTACGACAAAGAGTATTTAGACCTTTGCAAGGACGGCGCAGAGGGATGGCGCGTCTATGCCAAGATGAAACCACGTGAACGGTTGACGCTTTACAATCGCAGGCTGGGGCGAGAGTAAAGTACAGTCCCCAAATTTTTCAAAACGTACTCCAAGGAGTTTCAAGCCGTCTGAAACTATTAGTTCGGGGCCGCTGAACTAAAAGTTCAAGGCCGCTGAACTAATGGTTCAGCTGCCCTGAACCACTTTTGAGGTCACTTGAGCCTTTATGCTACAGACTGAAGTTTCTCTCAAATGCTAAAGCTGAGATAATAAAAAAGGTGAAAAATTTGCACGCTTAGGAAAAAAGTAGTACATTTGCAAATTAAATCACCCCAATGGGTGATGACCATGATTTAATTATAATAAAAACCTAATAACAATATAAACGATGGAACATCTCATTGCCAACAGTGGAATTCAGTTCATCAGCACTGAAAAAGAATTCAACCCCACCGAGCAGCTGGCTTTCCAAAACGGGAAGACCCTGAAGTATTCGTTCTGTGAATCGACCGACGTCATTACAGACGAACTGATCTTCGACCTGCTTTATTACGAGAACAACGAAGCTGTCTACATCCCCCTCACCGAACTGCGTGACAGTCAGAAGACGGAGCTGCAGCCCAACGGCCGCGAAGAGCTTGATGAGGCAGGCATGATGAAGCTGCGCAAGGATGAGTCGACGACACTATTCACTACATACAGAGATGGTGACCCTGAGATTTTCAACGTTAATTCACTGGGCAGCTACCGGCTCAAGTCGCAAAAGACAGGCGAACTGACTTCTGCCTTCGAGATGTTGCTAGGCAAATGGCTTCCCATGCCTATGTTCGAGAAGGAAATAGATGGCACTACCAGTTGCGACCCGCTGACGTGGTGCCGCGTGAAGATTGAGCGGATAGGGCAGGGGAGCAGGAAAGACCTTGACCGCTACAAGTTCCTCTGGGCCTTCGACACCATGCTGGGCGACAGCGACCCCCTGGCCGAGGTGAGCAACACCATTGAGTTTGGAGAGGGCGACGATGTCGTGACACACTATAAGCGTCCCTATTTCTTCGACGACGAGGGCGAAGAGAAGGTGTATGCACTCAGTAACAGGGCCGACCAGATGTTCACTTTCATGTCTACCAGCCCCTATTTCTCGGCATTCTCCGACTATATCTCGTCGCTCCTGGGACTTCAGGACAGGAACGCATCGCACAAATATATTGGTTTCTACACCTATCTGGTTAATTTCATCCGCCTTTGCGGCGCTGCTCCCGAGGTGACGTTGCATAATAGTCAGCGGAAGGTGCTCGACGTTGACCTGGTGCTCGACATCGGTAACTCGCGCACCTGTGGTGTGCTGTTCGAGGAAGGCGACTTCACCAAGGCCATGATGCTAGAGCTGCGCAACATGAGCGACCCCTCGAAGACCTACCAGAAATCGTTCGACATGAGGTTGGCCTTCCGCAAGGCAGACTTCGGCAACGACATTGTGCTGGAAGACGACACCTTCGTGTGGCATTCACTGGTGCGTGTAGGCGACGAGGCCAAGCAGTTGGTGTACAGGTCGCTCGATGAAGACGGCTTGTCGGAGCGTACCACCAACTACAGCAGCCCCAAGCGCTACCTGTGGGATTTGAAACCCTACGATGGCAAGTGGGAGTTCCTGACCTCGGTTGACGATGCCTATGGCGTGAAACTTTCGGAAAATGTCTACATACCAGGCCTGACCGACCTCTTCGACCATGACGGCAACTACGTGGGAGCAGAAGGTGCGGGAGCGATGAGCTCAGGCAACAGCTATTCCCGCTCGTCTCTGATGACATTTGTGCTCATTGAGATCCTGCAGCAGGCTCATGCCCAGATTAACTCTATCAAGTTCCGCAACAAACACGGCAATATGGACTGCCGGCGACAGCTGCGCAACGTCATCCTCACATGTCCTACGGCCATGCCCGTGAAAGAACAGATAAAACTGCGCCAGTGTGCCGAGGATGCCATTGATGCCATGAAGCGGATCATGCAGGAGTTTGGCAATCCGGTGGTGATACCATCGTCTGAGTCGCTGCGCGTGAAGGAAGACGACACTGACGCAAAGGGTCGCATGTGGAGCTTCGACGAGGCTTCATGCTGCCAACTGGTGTACTTGTATGCAGAGATAGCAGAGCGCTATAGCGGTCAGATTCACAAGTTCTTTGAACTGAAGGGACATGTACGCCCCGAGGAGAAGGAGGAGGGCTATGAAGGCAACAGCCTCACCATAGGCACCATTGATATCGGTGCCGGCACAACCGACTTGATGATTTGCTCGTACCAGTGCAGGGGAAAGGGAAGCAGCCTCCTGACGCCAATTCCGCTCTATTGGGACAGCTTCTATCTGGCAGGCGACGACATCCTGCGCAATATTATCCAGAATCTTGTGATAGAGGGAACGGATCATGGTATGCCCAACATGGGAAATATCCTGGGTGCCCTGTACGCAAGGCTCTCGGCCATGAGCAATGAGGAACTGAAGAGTCTGCCCTGCTTGGAAGGTAACGATGTATACCGGGGAAAGATTGAGAACATCGTGGACGAGGTGGATGCTGACAGACGGGCTATCCTGGTAAGAGGCTTCGCTCTGATTCTGCTGCGCGACTTCTTCGGCTTCAACAGCAACATGATGAGCTATCGCGATCGCCGATGTCGCGTGGATTTCAACACGCAGATTTCCGTGCCCATCGCCCAGAAGTTCATGGAGCTGCTGAGGACACACCGTCCATCGCGTGTGTACACTTACAACGAGCTGTTCAATGAACTGGAACCGGCCGACTATCTGCTGGAACACTTCAGGAAACATTTCGGATTCAACTTCAAGGAGCTGTCATGGCGCTTCGACCCACAGGAGGTGGCAAACGTAGTGAAGAACTCGCTCGAGCCACTGATGAAGCAATTGTCGGTAGTGCTTTATGCCTATAAGTGCGACGTGATAGTGCTGGCCGGACGGCCATCGTCACTCGACCCCATCACCGAACTCTTTATCAAGTACATTCCCGTCTCGCCCGACAGACTCATACGCCTGAACGACTACCGCGTGGGCACCTGGTTCCCCTTTGCCGACGGACTGGGATACTTCTACGACCAGAAGTCGGTGGTGGCCGTTGGTGCCATGGTAGGCCATCTGGCCAGTAGTATGGGATTCAACGGGCTCAGCATTGACTTTAGCCGCATGATACGCGACATGAAGTCCACGGCCCGCTATCTTGGCAGCTACAACACAAGCCGCCAACAGGTGCCCGAGAGCTTCCTGTCGCCGACGAAGAGCTCGGCCACGGTGCAGTTCGTCGTCTTCCCGTCGTTCATCGGCTGCAAGCAGCTCGACTCGCCACTGTATCAGGCGCGGCCCCTCTATGCAGTCTATAACACAACGGGAAACCACTCACTGCGTGTTACACTGACGCGTAACTACCATGAGAACCGTGAGGAACTGGAAGTTGACGAGGTGATGGACGACCAGGGTAACACCCTGCCCAAGAGCGCCATCGAACTGGTGCAGCAGAGCATCTCGGATGATGGCAAGTACTGGCTCGACAAGGGCGAGTTCGGACTCTCGGTGAAATAGAATCTCTTTTCCTACAGCCTACCAAATAACGACAATACCCATATTATCAAACATACCCCCATGATACAGAAAATAGAACTTCAAATCAATGTCATCAATGACGCACTGTCCTGGATTAAGCGCAACAAGCCAGAGCACTATGAGCAGCGATTCATGCAGTTAGTAGAGGAACGCCGCAAATTGCGCAAACTGGCACTGGCCGAGAAGGAGAACCCTGCCATTGCTGCATACGGCAAGAGCCAGGCTGGAAAGTCGTACCTGATGAGCAATATCTTGCAAAAGGACGGACAGCCGTTCCTCGTGACAATTGATGGCAAGTCGTATAACTTCATCAATGAGATGAACCCCATCACCAATAATACAGAGGCAACGGGTGTGGTAACACGCTTCTCATCGTTCAAGCGCAATGCCGACCGCTTCAGCGAGCGCTTCCCCATTATGATGAAAGCACTGTCGGTTGCTGATATCACATTGGTACTGTGCGATGGTTATTTCAATGACCTGGGTGATTATACCGTGCCAAGTGGTTCAGAAATCAACGAGCTGGCCGACAATCTATACGAGAAATACAAGAACATGCCTGAACAGGCAACTTCACCGATGACCGAGGACGACGTGTTTGACATGAAGGATTATTTCCGTAAATACATTAACAACGCACAGGCGTTTTACAGTAAAGACTCGAACTTCTTTGAGCGTATCGCGCTTATTATCAGGAAGGTTCCCGTGTCGGATTATCCCGCCATCTTCTCTCATTTGTGGAGCAACGAGAGCCATCTGTCACAACTCTTCGTACGGCTACTTCAGATAATGCGCAAACTGAACTTTGCCAGCGAGGTCTATCTTCCTGTTGAGGCAGTGCTCCACCATGGGGTCAACGAAAACACCATAATGAGTGTCCAGTGCCTTAACGGCCTGGCTGACAACTCGCAGCCTCGTTATACCGAAGCTTACTTGCGTAACGGTGACAACTACACTAAAGTTGAAAACTTGCAAAAAAGTGAGATGAGTGCCATCTGCGCTGAAGTGGTGTTCAAGATAGAGAAGGACTTCTTGGAGAGCAGCTCGACCTATGACTTCGAGATGATTACCGATCCTGCCTCGGCACAAAGCATCACTCACACACCAGTGCAGAAAGCTATATTGAAGAGTACTGACTTACTTGACTTCCCTGGTGCACGCTCACGTAAGAAAGAATCTGTTACCACACTTGAGGAGGGAAAGATTCTTACAACAGTATTGCTGCGTGGTAAGGTCGCTTATCTGTTTAATAAATATAGTGAGTCGAGGGTGGTGAACGTGTTGCTCTTCTGTCAGGATTATGCACAGAACGATGTGACCGATCTCTTCAGCACCTTGAACAAATGGGTGAATACATACGTTGGCAAGACTCCCGGTGAGCGACAGCGCACATTGCAGATTTGCAGCGGCATATCACCTCTGTTCTATGTGGGCACTAAGTTCAACGTCGACATGCAGGAAGACCAAAATGCTGCAGCCAATGAACGAGAAGCTATAGACGGCCGTTGGTTTGCACGTTTCCAGAAGGTGCTCTATGGCGAGTGTTTCAATGCCGATGGTGTAGAATGGGTGAAGAACTGGACTCAGACAGGCGAATTCTTCAAGAATAGTTATCTGCTTCGCGATTTCAAGTATTCAGGCGAGAAGACCAGCAAGCTCTATTTCGGATTTGCTACCGAGGGGAGAGAGCAGAAACTCACTATCCCAAAGCCGTTCTACGACACGCTGCGTCGCTCGTTCATAGAGAGCAAGGAGGTGCGCATGTTCTTTGAAAATCCCGCCAAGTCGTGGGATGTGGCAACCACAATTAACAATGACGGCGCACTCTATATCATTGAAAACCTTTCTGTTGTGGCTGACTGTCTGTCAAAGGCACGTGACGCCCAGTTTGCACAACAATTGGACGAGACACGTACGAAGGTGCTTGATGTGCTGGAGCAGTATCATGTGTCGGAAGATACAGATGAGATATTGCAGGAGAACATCCGCAAGGCTAACGCCATCATCCGCGAGATGGACTTTACATGTAATGAGGATAACTATTTCTTCGGCCATTTGCTGCAAGCCCTGCAGATCTCCGAGACATCCTGCCTGCAAATTGTACACCAATTAATTAATAATGGTGAACTGGGCGAGAAGAACAACAACTTCTCAGACTACGAGATTGTATTGAAACACTGTCGCAACTTTGACGGCTGCGAGACCTTTGATGATTGCTGGAATCGTCTGCAGTTGTTCTATGGCTTCCGGAAACAGGAAGAAGCTGAGAAGTATCTTGCCGGTCGTGGCGTTGACTACAAGCAGCTGTTCTCGAAGACCTTCAAGAAGAAACTGAACTCGTGTGTCATTGCCGACCGTGTCTTTGCTATGTGGCAGAAGAATATCAAGTCGGTGGAGTTTATGAATCAGATTCTGGCAAACCAGCGGTTCGACAGCGTTGTGATGTCTACTCTGCTCGATGGTATTACCGACACCAGCAACTACTTGAAATTGAATGATTTGATGGCAGAAGCTATTGCTGAACACGTGAACGTGATTGCCGTGAAAGCCATCAACGAAAGCCTGGTGGCCGACATCATGGCCAGCACCATCAACAGTTATGTCACTGATTTGGGATATGCGCTGTTAACCGATGCCGACCGTCAGAATGCACGAAAAGTGGTGGAGCAGTATCAGCTGCCTGTCTATGAATATATCGACAAGGACAGGAAGTCGCATTTCGAGGAGAGCGAATTGACAGCCCTGTTTGATGACTTGACCGATAATCCCAAGGCAATGACCCTGTCGTTCGAGAACAACTACTATACATGGCTGGAATATATTTATGTGTCGTTCATAGCTCACTTGGATGTGCCTGAGTACGACAAGGAGGCCAACCGTCAATTATCCGAAATCATTAACACTATTGCATAAACTATGAAGAAGACCTATTTTGGCTCTAAGGACTCGAATGGCGGGCCCAAGCCATTTTGGAAACCTTGGGGAGCAGCAGGCTGGTTCGGCCGTCTGCTGGCATTCCTCATTCTCCTTTTCGCCCTTATCTTCCTGCTGAATGCACTCAAGAAATGCGACAACAGAAAAACGGCGAACAAGGACGACCGCGACGTGCCGGAGAATATCATTAACCCTGAAGGGCCGGACCCCGTAAGAGTTCCGATTGATGATGACGTAAATTTTCCGCTTGACATTCAGGACCCAGGCCCCAACCTTCCACAGCCTGGTGATAATTTCCTGCCCGAAATCAATGATGAGGACATCATCACGGATGACGAGACAGGTCAGCAAATCGTTGGCAACCGCCTGAATGTCATACTCGATTCCGATGCCAACGATGACACGTTCCGTCAATGGGCTGATGAATTCAAGACTCTTTATCCAAGCGATGATTACAAGATTCTGGCATACGACCCTCTGACGAAGACCCTCCAGATTCAGGTTCCGCAGACGGAACGTGAGAACATTCTCAGGAATTTGCCCAAGCAGATAACAGACATTTCGTTCCTGATCTTCCCTGAGAGCATCATGGGAAGCTTCGCCCAAAAGCCAAACGACCCTGCCTTTCAGTACCCTGACTATTCGTGGTACTTTGAACCCATACAAGCCTATGAGGCATGGGAAATCACAACAGGTGACAGCAGTATTGTGGTTGCCGTCGTCGACAGCTATTTCGACCTTCAGCACGACGAGCTGAACAGTCGTCGCGTCGTGAAGCCTTTCAGTGTTCCGAGGCGTACGGGCAATGTGGCGCCTCCATCAGGGGGATGTGATGAGGTTCCATTCCGTCATGGCTCTTTGGTGGCTTGTACGGCCATAGGTAATATGAACAATCGTAGAGGAACGACGGGCATTGCGCCTGGCTGTAAGTTCATGCCTGTCAGCACTGGACATCAGATGACGTCGATGACCTTGCTTCAAGGCCTGCTCTATTCCATCTATCAGGGCGCTGATGTGGTCAATATTTCTGCAGGCGATGCCTATCCTCCTGGCAGCCCGATTATGACCCTGTCGCCTGAAGAGCAGTTACAGCTGAGTGAACAGTGGCGCAAAGAGGAGGAAGCGGTGTGGGACTATGCTTTGGACTTGGCAAATGCGCGCAATATAACTATTGTGTGGGCTGCCGGCAACCAGGCGATGTTCACAGCCCTGGACCCCAGCAAGCGTGGTGACCGCTCCATTAAAGTGTCGGCCGTCGATACAAATCTTCGCAAGGCCGATTTCAGTAACTACGGTAATTATCCTAACCAAGGCGTGGTGGAGTCGACTATCTCAGCTCCTGGCGTCAACATCTTTGGTGCTTGTCCTTACAATGACTATGTACCCCTCGACTGGGGAGCAGGTACCAGTTTTGCAGCACCGATCGTGACAGGCGCCGTAGCACTGATGAAGAGCATCGACCCCACACTCACTACCAGCGAAATCATTCAGATTCTGCAAGAGACGGGAAAGCCAGTGCAGGGCGCACCAGACATTGGCAAACTTATTCAGATTAAGGATGCCTTGATGAGAGTAAAAGGAAACTTTGCCGACTTCGGTGACATTATGAGCGACCATAGCAAGTTCGTAGGTCTTTGGATGAGCACTACGTTACAGGATATTACCAATAACGGTGTGCCGACAGGTGAGAAGTGCCGCAACTATTATGAAGTCACGTCCACACAGGGAGGACGCAGTATCGTTTATGCTGCCGACACCAAGAAAGACTATACTGCTCCATTCACCATCCAGTGGCGCCAGAACGAGATTGTGATTACCGAGCAGACACCCTTGACGCATCCCACAGACCAAGGACACTCATTTATGAACGGTGTGATGACCTGCGCCCCTGATTCGGCTAACTTGTTGAAGGCCATTATGCGCTATCCTGGTCAAAGTTACCATGAGGAGTACTATCTGAGAAAGGTAAGTCAGCGACAAGAACAGGAACAATAAACTTAATTCTTACTAACATGTCAAAAGCTAAAGATAATAATCATATATCGCTGGCCAATATCATATCGGTTATTGGTATAGTCCTATTGGCTGCAGCTCTTTTCCTCGGCTATTTCTATTCGGGCGACAACATGGGCATCAGTGCACTGAAGGCCTTGGCTTGGACAATAGGCTTTGCCGTACTGCTCTGGTTCCTCATCAAAGCAAAGTCGGCTATCAACGAATTGAAGAAGTGGCGAGTGGTCGAGATTATTACCCTTGTTGTCTATCTGGCTTTAGCCGTTCTCTCAAGCGGCACAGCAGCCAAGTTCTTCAACATCTATGCTGCCAATGGCGACCTGCGCAAAGCTGCCGGTGATGATGTCGAAGCACTACAACAGACCATCAAGCAGTTTAAGAGCGACGCCAACAATGCTCTCAGCGTTACCCTTGACGGTATGGAGAATGCAGATGGCAATGTCCTCAGCAGTGAACTTCAGAACTTCATGGACGAACAGGACTTAAGCTCGTTTGATGCCACTAGCCGTGACTTCTTCAGCGAAGGTGCTGGCGGATGGAGGAATAAGATCAATGATATCACACTTGACAAGAAGAGCTACGACAAATCGTGGGAAAACGCTCTGAAGGAATGCAGCGAACAGATAGATGGCTGGAGTGTTCTGGAGATTCCACAGGCCGTTCGTTCTTTAGAAGATATCAGTGAAGAGATTGATGTCACCCTCAACGCTCTGTCGAAGAAACTGCCTTTCCCAGAGATTAACTACAACTCCACCACTTTCGAGTATGAGATATCGAAAGCCTATAGCCCTAAAGAATATAGCACTGAGACCAGCTTTTCTGAAAAGCTGAATGCCATCAAGCCCTATGCTCCTATTGGCATCATTGCCTGCGTGCTCATTCACTTGCTCATTCTCTTCAACTATTTCGTTGCCTACCGTTCAGACAAAATACGTCCTGCGAAAAGCAGTAAGGAAGCGAACCAAGCTGCTGGTGGAATTATGCTGAAATAGAGGCGTAAATTCGTAGTTATCCTTCGTGCTCCTCAAAGTTACGCTTCGAGCACCTCAAAGTTACGTTTCGAGCATCTCAAAGTTGCCCTTTGCCAAAACAGACATTATTTATAAAAGTACATAATATTATGCCACTAACTGATGAAGAAATAAGAAAACTGAATCCTGCAGTGAACAGAATGCCCATTCCCAGACTGGAAGAGTATGTTCGTCGTGGAAGGATAGACGAAAACGACCTTAACCGTCTGACATTGATTTCGTCAGAAAGGAAGGCCCACCTGTTATCTATCATCCATGAGCCGACAGTTGATCCTGAAGAACAGAAAGAATGGGCTGCCATCATGGAACATCTGGGTCATCCTGGCGATGAATTGGAAATGCTTCTGAATGGCTATGTAAGCCATTGGGAGTTGAAGATGCCTATTGGCAATCATGTTGAGGAAGCCAAAGGTAATCTCCGCAGATTATTAAAGGCGAGAGAGGACAATGATTGGCAGAATCTTGACAAAACAAGCGAGTCTTCACTAAAGGGCTTTCTCGGCAAGTATCCTTATACTTCCCGCAAGGCAGAAGTGGAGGCACTCCTTCGTGAGATAACCAAGGGACAAGAAGAGGCTGAGTGGGCTTCTGTCGACCAGCAAGATGTAAATACATTACTTGATTTCCTTGATAAGTACCCTGATACGGTGCATAGGGCTGAGATAGATAATCTGTTATGGCAGCAGGTGGTACGTTCTTCCAGCCAAGACATGGCGTCTCTCTATCTCTCAAAATTCCCTAATGGTATACATGTGGCAGAGGCTCAAGCGCTGACCGAGTCGCTTAAAAAGTGGGCGGAGATTTCCGGCAATGCTACGATTGAGGACATGACGGATTACATCAAGAATAATCCCACGAGCCCATTCCTTGGCATGGCCCGAATCAAACTGGATGAGCTGAAAGATCAGGAGATTGAACGCATGAGGACATTGCAGTCGAATTATCCTGTCGATGACCTGTTTTATTATTTGGACAGCGGCATCTTCAACGATGACGAACTCATCAATGACGGCGTAGCAACAGAAGAATCGCTGAGCATTCTTCGCCATTTAGATGATGTCAAGGACTCCTTGCCTGATATCAATGAGGAAATAAGAAAGTGTCGTAAGGAATGTGCCGACGGACATACTGATGTGTTCCTTTTTGGCATCCCTTCAACGGGCAAGACGTGCATATTGATGGGACTCATCGGCTCATCGGCCATTAATATAAATACTGTGCGTGCCGGTGGCCCTTATTCATGTGCTTTGCAGCAGTATCTCGAGGCAGGATTTACCATTGGCCAGACACCAAAAGACTTTGTCGCTACCATTGAGGCCGAGATATTCGACGGCAAGAACACCCACGAACTGAATTTGGTGGAAATGGCCGGTGAGGATTTTGCCTTTAAGATTGCTGACAACGAGAATGGTGAGGTCTCATTCGAAGATATTGGTGCTGGTGCTACTGACTTGCTCTGCAACAACAACCGCAAGGTGTTCTTCCTCATTGTTGATCCTACTGCCAAGAGCGTAGCGTTCAATCACTTGGTAGACGAAGTTGATGATGAAGGCAATGTGCGCACCTATTTGGTTCGTAAGAACGTGAACCAGAAGATTATCTTGAAGCGCATGGTTGACCTCTTGTCTCAGCCTGAGAATAAGAACATTATGAAGAATGTGGACTCCATACATATCATCGTCTCAAAAGCTGATGTCCTTGGAGATGGTGAGGAGCGTGACAAGGAAGCATTGAGGCGCTTCATGGAGCAGCATAGTAACATCGTTCAGCCCTTGACCCATCTCTGTCAGGAATATGGCATCAACTCGGCTACCAACGGCACTCCTATGCTCTACACATTCAGCCTTGGACGTTTCTATGTCGGTGGCGTGTATCAGTACGATGAGACAGATGCTACAAAGCTGGTAAATGTCTTGAAGGGTAATACCGAGGCAAGGAGAGACGCGGGATTCTTTGGCAGATTGCGCGACACATTCAACTAAACAGACTCTATTCCTGTTACATTTCATCGTAATTATTACGTAGTAATCATGGACAATCCGATAATCTCTTTGGCCATCTTCGGCAATCAGCATAGCAATAGCGGGTTCCAACCGCTGTACTGGATCAATAATCCTGCGCAGAAGTTGGAAAACCTTGTGCCGCCTGGCATGGAGGATAACTCTTATTTCTTCGTGCTTGAAACTGGCACGTCGCATACACAATACACCCTTATCCAGAATCATGTCAGCAGCTACATGTCGGTACGGGCAGGGGTGTTGAAGATGGCAATAGGTATACCTGCTGGCTACAGAATCGCCGGTGGTCAAAGCCCATTGGCGGTGTTGCTCCGTGTGCGTCAGTATTTCATTGAAAACTGTCTGACGCAGAAGTCGTCGGTAAGCGAGACCTACAACTTTACGGACAAGCTCGCGAATCCTGAAGGCTTTAAGGAAATAGTGGATTCGTATACCTTGGAGAAGGCACCGTCAAAACATCGACCCATGCGTGGTACGGACGATGCCATGCTGCTCCTTGACGAGCCAGTCATTGCTGAACTGTTTAAGGACGTACAGTATCCGGAGTTCGAGCCTTATCGCAGCATTGTGGTGGCTGCCCATGGAAGTTCCACGGGATATAGCCATGTGTTGACAGGCTTGACAATCCCACGTCGGCCTAATCTGCAACTCGTTGTAAATGGAAAGCCACAGTCCTGGTCTGTCAGCGATTACTACAAAGAAGAGACGCGAGTTGAACTGCGCGTCAATCAGCGCTGTTGGGATAGTGCGCCAGCTGTTTTCAAGGTTGACGACTTGTTGCAACATGATATTGTTGATGAGCAGCATGGCATCGAGATTCGGCTTGACAGCTTTGCTGAACAGGTGGTTTGTAACATTAAGCCTCGCGAAAAACGAATGGAAGTCAAAGTGATGTTAGAAGGCGTCAACGCTGACGACACATCCGCTGTGCTCCATTCGCTGACAGTGTTGGCAGGACCGAAAAAGAAGCCAATGGCTTTGTCTGAACAAGGAACACTTACACTTTCAGGCAATGACATCATGTACCTCTATACGAAGGAGATACAGTTCGACGCTCGACGTTGCGGCTATATTGTCGTAAGTAGTACTGTGGATGGCAACGATATCCGCGTAAAACTGGGAAAGGCTCAAGAGAATAGGGTAGGGAGCACTTCATCGCAGCTTGTTAAGCCTGTAACTAAGATTTCACCGGGACAATCCACCTATTCTGTTCCGCCGCCCCCCTCGCCGTTCAAGAAATATTGGCCTTGGCTGGCAGGCATTCTTGCGTTAGGAGCAATCGTACTGGTTGTTGTTCTCCTTCTGTCGGGCAGTAACGAGAAAAAGGCATCTGACAAAGAAGACAAAGCCCAAACAGAAACGGAGAACAGCTCAGAAGAAGTTACTTCGGAAGGCCAAGACGTGGAGAGTGAAGAACCCATTGAGGAGAATGACTTGATGACGTCATTCCCAGGCTTCTCAAAAGAGCAGATGGAAGACTATCAGCGCGACCTGAAAGATCCAAATCTGACGTTTGACATAGTTGAGGAGATGGCTGATTGGGTGAATAATCCTGCTGTGGAAGACGAATGCAACAAGATAGATCCCCAGTTTGTGAATCGTGTCAAGGGGTATAAAGATGCCGTTGAGTATATCAGACGCGGTGATCTTGAGGGGGCTATTGACTTGCCCCGCACCCGCGGTAACGATTTGTTCTATATTGTTCATTTGTGGCAGATGAAAGCAGGAACGTATGGATGGGTAGACCAAGACGGTAAATGCCATCCCTATCAGATGGAGAGTGCTAATAAAGCCAACAATGAGTTTGAAAGTCACTTCGCTGAGTACACATCGTTCAAGGATATTGACGATATACATACGATAATCAATCCCGTTGATGACAGGACGAGCCCCATGTATAATAAGATAATAGACGGATGGCCAGGTGTAACCTCCTCGAATCGTCAAAGTGGTGGTCAGAGTCATGGCGGGAACGGACGTAATAGTGGTAGAGGTTCACATCATTCAAGAATGGTTGAACTTTAAGGATACGAATAATAATAGTACGATATGAAGGCATTGAAACTGTTTTTAATAGCACTTGTGGCTGGTGGCGCTATCTATGGCTTGCTTCTGCTTACCCAAGGCGGAAGCCGTAGTAGCGGTGGTGGCGAAGATGTTGAACTCTACAAGGATTTAGCCGAAGAACTGAAAGTTCAGTGGGAGGCTACTACCATCTGGAGCCGCACATTGTTCGACGAGTCGCTTGGGAAGATAAACCACCACAAGTCTGATTTGGGGTCGAAATATGAAACCCTGCAGGACTATATAGCAGAAAATTCTATTGACCGTCTTTATGATGGCATGATGGGTGAGTTTTCAAAGGCCAATTGTGTCAAATCGTCTGTAGACGCCAGTGCAGAAGGATTGTCCTATTTCCTTTCTCAGATTAGCGGTTACGAGACTAACGAACGCGTTAAGACAATGAAAGGCACACACAAGCTATATACCGACATTCTGGGACTGGTAGCCGAAAGCAAGAAAAACATCACTGCCAAGTTTGATTTTGATACAGACATGTGGAATGATTATAATGCCTATGAGCGTAGGCTGATGAAACGTTACAACGACTTGAAAGGCAACATATATTATCAAAATATCAGCCATATTACAGAAATCACAGACGGACTGAATCAGGTGCCGTCAAACTTGGCACGCGTAAAGAGCAATTTCAAGGATGATCTGGCTGGTAAGATCATTGCAGCCTACAATGCCCATGAGAAGAACGACACTCTTCGTGACCGTCTGGCCGACTTGAACCGTAATTTCATCGAGATGTTTGGGTCGCAGGGCACATTGCGCTCTTACGTCCTTAATTACTAAACAAACGGAAGATTACAAAATAAAGAAATACGATGAAAACAGCAGTCATCTTTTCTCTCTGCCTAAGCTTTTGCTTGCCGGCCCTGGCTGATAAGGATAAAGATAAGGTCGCAAAAGCCGAATTGGAACGCCTCCGCATTGAACTCGATTCGTGTAAGAGAGTGTCCGGTGAACAGCGTCTTCGTGACTCTTTGCTGATTGACTCGTTGACTCTTGAGTTGCAGCAACTGTCGGCCTTCCGTACAGAATTTGTGAAAGACAAGCTTCTGAAGTCTGCACCTGATATGACTGTTGCCTGTTCGGCCATGGATACAATTTCCCTGAAGGCCTATATGCAGCATCTTCAGCCTTTTAGCGCTGACGAACTTGTGGCAGCTCAGATTGAGAAGACTGAAGCTGCAATAGCCCTTTGCAGCGAATACTACTCATTGCGCGAGCCCCTCTCCAAACCGTTGGTCTATGCCGATGCCGAGCGTTGCTACAAACGCTTGCTCGCAATGCGCGAAGAGCCATCTATGAGCGATGCCCAAAAGAATGAGTTCTATGCCACTGCTCGTGTCCTGTCAAAATATCCCTTCTGTATCAAGATTGTTCAGGGAATCGTTGATGAGGCGGAAAAGAAACTGAAGAACTATGCTTCGTCTACAAGCCCAGAAGTCAAGACCTTTTGCATCGACATGGTGAAGAGTATCGTTGACAAGGCTAAGGCTAATGATCCTGCTGACAATCCTCGATATAAATACATATCAGACATACCCTACTTGGCCAATCGATATAATACCTATTTGGTCAATATGCTCTCGAACCCCTTAAATATAAGTGAGGAAACTCAGCGTGCAATTTACGAAATCAAACAATTAAAAACAGAATAACTGCGTATGAAGATTAAACAAGTAGCATTGAATGAGGTCTTCTGGTCTATTTCCGCTTGGAATCGTGATGGCCAAGCCTACAATGAACTGAAGAAAGGCCTTGGCGACACCTTGCGCTATTTCGCAAAAGGAAAGGTGGGCAGCGGTTTTTTTGAGTGGCATTCAGATGTGATTGGCAATTGGCAGCCAATCTCCGTCGCTTCAGATGGTGAACGTGCCATGATTGATCAGAAGTTGGGTGAGATTAGTGAGGACGTCCGCTCAAAGTTTCCATCGGATATTGCCGACCATATCTTAGAAGTACCCAATGAAGGGTATATCTTCTATAAGCCGGCATCAGACCCAACGATGGGTTTGGATGTGCTGATTACGGGTTGGGGATTCCGAAATTTCAGGAAGACACCACCTGTGGTTATACGCCGACCGCCAAAGCAAGCGCTGCACGTCAACACCATTTCGTTTATAAGTGACGGTGAGCGCTTGGCTAATCGTTCCTTCTCATTAAAGGTGCCTTGGATGCAGACACCAGCACCGAAAGTGACCAATGACGAAGGCCTGTATGTGGTTGAGGAGAAGGCACTTGGTCTAGAGCTGGAAGTGACAGATGACTTGACTGGCCGTCAGTTCAAGGCAACCATCAACAATGAGAATCCCGCCCATGAGTTCGACATTACCGAATTCACATCTGTTGATGTTACTGCCAAGCTTGATGGAGAGCCGCTCAGTAATGAGGCTGTCGGAATTGATTACTATGGTCGCCATTATGACGTGGGGCTTGTTGGCGGTAGCGCCAGACTGGAGGGATTAGTACTCCATGAGGGCCAGCCGTTAAAGGCCACCCTGCGTGACCAGGAATGTGAAATCAGTATCGCTCGTGAAGGGAATGTCGTGAACTTCGAGTTCCTGACTCCTCCGCCGCCAGTGATAGAAGAGCCTGAGCAAGACGTTGACGAGCCTGAAACAGAACTTGATGAGCCTGCTGACCCTGTGATGGCGCGTCTGACGGTGCTTGATGCTGCTGGTCAGCCCATGCGTGATTTGCCAGTGGTGCTTTCACAAACCGACCGTCAATTCCAGTATCAGCTAGACGAACAGGGTCAGACGGAGTTCTGTGTTGATGACTTCGATGCTCAGCAACTGTTGTCTGCGCAGTTGACTCTTGGTGAACAACAGCTCGATCCTATAGATTTTACTTTAGATGAAGGTGAGACTGACTATGTGCTTCAACAGAATGCACCTCAGGGCGGTTCACGACTTGTAGAGTTCCTTGTCGCTCTGCTGATGTTGGGCGCTCTGGCAGCGCTGGCCATCTTTGCTTTCAAGCCTGGCATCGAAGAACTGACAAAGGCCGTAATCAAGTGATGGGATACATCAACTATATTAAATGAGATTAAGAAGTAACGATAAATCAAACATAAAGATATGAGTCGCGAACTATGTAAATTCATTAACGAGAATCTGGTGTTCCTTATTTTCGTGCCCAACATTATTTCTTACCTGCTCTTTGCATGGGACAAGCATCTGGCTCATTACCAGCGTTCACGTGTCCCAGAAGCCATCCTGTTCCTATTCACATTCCTGATGGGAGCCTTTGGATCGCTGTGTGGCATGATATTCTTCCGCCATAAGACCCGCCACGTGTCATTCCTGGCCATTGTTCCTGTGATGGCCATCCTTCAGGTGGCTTTCTATGTGGTGTTCAAGTTGTTTCTACAGAAATAAATTCTGTTGGGAGTATGAACGGATTAAGGATAGTTTTGGGATTTATCTTCGTCGCACTTGTTGCCCTGCTTCTGCTGAGATTGTGTGACAAGCCCCGTCACGATGATGATGAGGAAGATTATCCTATAGCTGAGATACAAGTTATTAGCAGCCGCACTGGACAGCCTATTGAAGGAGCGAAGGTGTCGATTGACAGTAACGATGAGCTGACAGGACAAGTGACCCTTACTACTGACCGTGACGGTCTTTGCCATTTTGAGTATGAGGACTCGGCTTTTGTCATTAGCCGCCTGCTGGCTTCAAAATCTGGTTATTCTGGGGCATTGTTGCAAAATTTGACGCTTGCCGATTTCTATCCACGCCTGATCGTGCCCCTTGACGAAATGGAGCGGTGCAACACCATGTTGGATAACGGCAATGGTGACCAAGGTAATCATGCCGTGCGCGACTTTAATTTGGGAAATTTCACCGCGGCTGATCGTATGCAGTTTAAGTTCCAGTATTATACCGACTGCGCTGCTGATCATATTATGGTCTACGACGGATCCAGTCAAGATGTGGCAGAGGGAAAAGCAGAACTACTCTTCGATTACGACGGGGCTACAGATACGACTTCGTTTGATGAGGTGTTTTCCGTCATGCTACCCAAAGACGGTCAGCCCTTGAAGCATAATGTTGTCTGCGTCATCGTTGACAAAGGCACCAATTGGGGATATTACGTCCACTGTCCCATCGGCATTTGAATTGATATCTTTTAATTATTCATAAGTAGTAAATCAAGAATCCATAAATTGTAAAAATCATTAGCTATGAGAGGATTACAAATTGTTTTAGGCTTCATATTTGCCGCACTAATTGCTATTTTGATTATCAATATGAATCAGAAACCGCCCCGTGACGACGATGATGAAGAAGAAGAAACTGAGGAAGTGAAGGAAGAAGAGACCGATGAAAGGGATATTGAACAGGTTGAGGAATACGGTACTGGCGATTTGCAGGTGTCGCTCCTTTGGGATTTCTATGCCGACATTGACCTCCACGTTACCGAACCTTCTGGTTATGAGATAGGCTGGATTTTGCCCGATGGCGGCATTGACGGGCACTATGAGGCTAAAGATCCCGAAAAGAGTCCCAGCGGTGGCCAGCTGGATGAAGACCGTGTGGAAGGCGGTCCCAACTCTGTTGAAAACATCTACTGGGCCGAGAATCCGCCAAAGGGTAAGTACAAGGTGGAAGTCATTTGGGTGAGCAATCAGGATACCGAGAACGCAGATGCTCCTACAAGTGGTGAAGTGCGTGTGGTAGTACGCCAGACAGGAAAGCCCGCCAAGACCTATCGTGTTCAGGTTGAGGCACCGCATATAGAACCTGACCAGGAGGTGGTGAATGCTGATGCATGGGAGCGTGTCTTTGTTACAAACATTAATGTACGCTAATCCATGGCTGAAACAATAAGTAAGAATGGCGGGCAGCCAAGGCGCCAGAACCGACAGCAGCCCGTCGATAACACTTATGCACACTTGCAACCGCAGGCTATCGAAGTGGAACGTGCAGTAATCGGTGCGCTCCTCATCGATAAGGATGCTTACGCCGTTGTGTGCGAGCTGCTCACCCCGGAGAGCTTCTACGAGCCGCGTCACCAGAAAATCTATGCTGCTGTTCGCGACCTCTCGATGGAAGAGAAACCTGTTGACGTGCTTACTGTCACGGAACAGTTGTCGCGCAACGGACTGCTTGATGAGGCTGGAGGCCCCGCATATATTGCGGAGATATCGAGCAGGGTGGCATCAAGTGCGCACATTGATTATCATGCTCGCATCATAGCACAGAAGTCGCTGGCACGACAGCTCATCCAGTTTGCCAGTGACATTGAGACGAAGGCATACGACGAGACCATCGATGTGGACGAACTCATGCAACATGCAGAAGGGTCACTCTTTGAACTGTCTCAGAAGAACATGAAGAAGGAGTATACCCAGATAGACCCTGTCATCAAAATGGCTCGGGAAGTACTGGACAAGGCCGCCGCCAACACTGGTGGATTGACTGGAGTCCCCACTGGATATAACAAACTTGACGATATCACCAGTGGCTGGCAGGCCAGCGACCTTGTGATTATTGCTGGTCGTCCTGCCATGGGTAAGACTTCTTTCGCACTCTCAATGGCAAAGAACATTGCAGCCGATTACAAAGTTCCAATGGCTTTCTTTTCATTGGAGATGTCGAATGTCCAGTTGGTCAACCGTCTTATCTCAAATGTCTGCGAGATCCAAGGTTCTAAAATCCTCAGTGGACAGTTGCAACCCGATGAATGGGATCGTCTGGACAAACGTCTCACTGACCTTATAGGCGCTCCTATATATATAGACGATACAGCCGGACTCTCTGTTTTTGAACTACGCACCAAAGCTCGCCGACTGGTACGCGAGCATGACGTCAAGATCATTATGATTGACTACCTCCAGCTGATGAATGCCAATGGCATGCGGTTCTCGTCTCGCCAGGAGGAGGTGTCGACCATCTCGCGTTCACTCAAAGGGCTTGCCAAGGAACTCGACGTTCCCATTATTGCCCTTTCCCAGCTGAACCGAGGCGTGGAGTCGCGTGAAGGGCCTGAAGGTAAGCGCCCACAACTAAGCGACCTGCGTGAATCGGGAGCCATAGAGCAAGATGCCGATATGGTGCTTTTCGTTCATCGTCCAGAGTATTACCATATTTACGATGATGGTCAAGGCCATGATATGCACGGCATTGCACAGATTATCATTGCCAAACACCGTAAAGGAGCTACTGGAGATGTCAATCTTATCTTCCGAGGCGAATATACCCGATTCGAGAACCCCGAAGATCGGCAGTTAGGACATCGCCCAGTGGCGCCCGAGGGTGAAATACTTGGTTCAAAAATCAATGCTGATGCTCCTGGCGACATGCCTTTCCCGCCGCCATTTATGGAGTAAGGTTTTAAGACAACACGACATCAAGACGACAAATCATTGACATTTATTATGCTGGAAGGAAAGAAAATTGTTTTGGGAATAACAGGTTCTATAGCAGCCTATAAGTCATGTCTCATCATCCGTGAGTTGGTGAAGCGTGGGGCCGAGGTGCAGGTGGTTATTACACCTGCAGGAAAGGAGTTTATTACTCCCATCACGTTGTCGGCTCTGACACAGAAACCGGTGGTGAGTGAGTTCTTCTCACAGCGCGACGGCACCTGGAACAGTCATGTCAAGCTCGGTCTTTGGGCCGATGCCATGCTCATAGCCCCCTGTACGGCATCGACATTGGGGAAAATGGCTAACGGCATTGCCGATAATATGCTCATCACTACCTATTTGTCGATGAAGGCTCCTGTGTTCATAGCTCCTGCAATGGATCTTGACATGTATGCTCACCCCACGACACAACAGAATCTGGAGCGTCTGCGCTCCTTCGGCAATCATGTCATTGAGCCTGCAAGTGGTTTCCTTGCCAGCGGCCTTGAGGGCAAGGGGCGCATGGAGGATCCTGAGAAGATCGTTGCCTGCCTTGACATGTTTTTTGAGAAGAAGGATTTGGCTGATAAGCATGTGATGATTACTGCCGGCCCCACCTACGAGAAGATTGACCCTGTGCGTTTCATAGGAAACTTCAGCAGTGGCAAGATGGGGTTCGCCCTTGCCGATGAATGTGCCCGCCGTGGTGCTGACGTAACACTGATTACCGGCCCCGTCAACGTGCAATGTTCTACGCCTGGAGTCAAGCGTATTGATGTGGAAAGCTGCCAACAGATGTACGATGCCGCAACAGAAGTCTTCCCCCATTGCCACGCCGCCATCCTTTGTGCAGCTGTGGCCGACTTCCGTCCTGCCGTTGTGTCGAAGGATAAGGTGAAGCGCGAGAAAACAACCGATTTCAGCATTCAGCTGATTCCGAATCCCGACATTGCTGCCGAACTGGGGCGCATAAAGCGTGATCGGCAGGTGCTCGTCGGATTTGCACTTGAGACTAACGACGAACAGCAGAATGCCCTTCACAAACTGAAGAAGAAAAATCTGGACTTTGTCGTCCTGAATTCACTGCGCAATGAGGGCACCTGCTTCCGTAGTGACGAAAACCAAATCAGTATCATCTCGGCTGATGGTCAACACGATTATCCAAAGAAATCGAAGACCGTCGTTGCTGCCGATATCATCGACCAGCTGCAACAGCGGCTGATATAGCCCCTTCGACTTACTGCAACGTTGTCCGTCTTTAACGGCAAAGTACGGCTGTTAAAACCGTATCGCGCCCTGACACGAAACGTAACCGGCGCGTTACACTCCGTGTCAGGGCGCGATACGGTTTTTTGAACGACTGCGGGTAGTCTACAAAGTAGTGGTTCAACATGCTGAGTACACCTTATATTCTATATTATTGCTGTCCGCTAAATAATGCAACATCTTGATTGGGCGGGCAGAATGTCAGAAAAATTCTAATTTGAGAAAAGCGCCTCGCAATGGCACTTTTGGAAAAGCACCGCTTCGAGGGTGGAAAAGGACAGCTTTTTGATCCGAAAAGCGGCACTTTTCCACCCTCGAAGCGGTGCTCTCCTTTTTGAAGAAATATCGATGTAAAGATAATTCGCTATTCGATTCAGTCTTGCATGGTTCATTGTCCAGCCAAGTTCCATCATCGGCACAACAGATGTGTCCCCCTGATGAAGGATGGAATATGAAAACGGAACCGTTTTAGCTGACAGCAATAATTCTAAATTAGCCGCCCTGCCGACCAGGATAATCTGCAGTCCCGATATAGTGAAGTCCTGGCGGATGTGGCCTGCTGATTTTTACTATTAGCTATCTTTAACAACAAATTCTTAGCGATATGTTTGCGCATATCGTTTTTTTTTTGTTACTTTGCAACTTAGAATAGTGTAACTAAAAACAAAACATTATGGCGAACACAACAGAAAATGCGAATTTGTGTGGTCTGAAGCGTGAAGACTTCCAGACCACTATCAATGGTAAGAAGACCGATCTTTATATCCTGCGTAACCGTAAGGGCTACGAAGTTGCCATCACCAACTATGGAGGAGCCATCTGTTCCGTGATGGTGCCAGACAAGAACGGCAAGGTAGCAAATGTGGTTCAGGGACACGACAACATCCAGTCGGTCATCAATAGTCCTGAGCCTTTCCTTTCGACACTTATTGGACGTTTTGGCAACCGTATTGCCAAGGGACAGTTCACCTTGAATGGCAAGGAGTATCAGCTGGCCATCAATAACGGTCCCAATGCTTTGCATGGCGGCCCCACCGGGTTCCATTCCCGCGTCTGGGAAGCTCGTCAGATGGGGCCTCGTACGCTGGCGTTGCATCGTATAAGTAGCTATGGTGAAGAAGGTTTCACGGGTGAGGTTGACGTTACTGTTGAGTTTACCTGGAGCGACGAGAACGAGCTCATCATTGAATATCTGGCTTCTACCAACAAGAAGACCATTGTGAACTTGACACATCATGCCTTCTTCTCGCTGGCGGGTACTGCTGACCCCACTCCAACTATCGAGAACCAAGTGATGGAGATGAACGCAGACTTCTATATTCCCATTGATGAAACGAGCATTCCTACCGGTGAGATACTGAAGGTTGCAGGCACGCCGTTCGACTTCCGCACACCAAAGGCCGTTGGTAAGGATATTGATGCCGACGACCAACAGATTAAGAACGGAGCAGGCTATGACCACTGCTTTGTACTGAACAAGAAGGAGGAGGGAGAGCTGAGCTTCGCTGCCCGCCTCACCGAGCCTGTCAGTGGTCGCACCTTGGAGGTCTACACCACTGAGCCTGGCGTACAGGTCTACAGCGACAACTGGGCCACGGGCTACAAGGGCGTTCATGGTGCCACATTCCCCCGTCGCAGTGCCATCTGCTTCGAGTGTCAGCACTTCCCCGACAGCCCCAACCGTCCCTACTTCCCCAGCGTTGTGCTCAATCCTCATCACCGCTACAAGCAGAAGACCATTTATCGCTTTGGCGTTGTAGAGTAGTTTTAATAGGTTGACATATTTATTCAAACAGAAAATCAGTAAAAAACCGCATTATGTCACAGAAACAAGCTCCCAATTATCTGTTCCCGTTGATAATTATGTTCATTGTGTGTTTCCTCATTGGATTCGTTACAACGATGAACAACTCAATGATTGAATTTTGTAAAGAAGCGTTCAGTCTTTCCGACACCCAAGGCCAACTTGTCAACACCTTCTTCTATGGCGCCTATGCATTCTCCATACCGTTTGCCATGATGATGAATAAGATTGGCTATAAGTCGACGTTAGTGCTGGGTCTTAGCGTGGTTGGCTTCGGCTTCATTGCCAACAATCTTGGCGTTACGGCAGCTCTCGGAGGGGAGACCAGCACCATTTACATTGTTTTCCTTTGCTGCATGAGCCTTGTTGCTCTTGGCGTGGTGATGCTTCAGAACGTAGCCAACCCCTATGTGATGGTACTAGGCAAGCCTGAAAGCGGTGCCTTCCGAATGACTCTCTCGCAGGCTCTGAACTCGGTGGCAACAACCGTGGCCCCGATGTTTATCACTTACGTCATCATTGCCGATAAGAAGAAGTTGCCTGAAAATGTTCCTGGCCCGTTCCTCATGTTGGGTGTCTTCACTTTAGTTATTGCTGCTATTCTCTTCTTTATTAAATTACCCGATCCCGACCAGGAGAAGAAGAACGCCACATCTGCTGAGGATGCTTACGATATGAGCAAGTACAAGTCAAGCGTTTTCAAATACCCTCATGTATGGCTTGGAGCACTTGCTATCTTTATGTATATGGGCATTGAAATCGGTATTCCGTCGATGCTTCCTGCTTATTGGAAGGCTGACCCGACATTGCCAGGTTCTGCAACCGACTATCTGTGGATGTACTGGGGCGGAATGATGGTTGGCCGTTTTGTGGGCTCAGCCATTCTGGCAAAGTTTGAAGCCCGTATCCTGCTTTCATGCTGCCTCACTCTTGGTGCTGCATGTGTGGGTCTTTCGTTCCTCCTTTCGGGCATGGCTTCAGTCTATGCAATGCTTGTCGCTGGTTTGTTCCACTCGGTCATGTGGCCCCTTATTTTCAACCTGGGCTTGCAGGAGCTCGGCCCCCACACTAAGAACGCATCTGGACTGATCAACATGGGTGTGCTTGGTGGTGCCACTTTGCCTTTGCTGATGGGTACGGTGGTTGATAACCCGTCACTCGGTGTCGGCATCGCAATTATGATGATGTTCGTCTACTATGCTTATGTCTTCTGGTTCTGCAACTGGGGCAGCAAGATTGGATTAAAAGTAATCAATAATAATTAACCACATTTGAGGGAAAGAGTTTCATATAATCATTCACCTCAATTCTAAATCTAAACAAAACATGATGGATATTGAATTTGTAAGAAGTCGCTTCATCAAGCACTTTGACGGCAAGACCGGTAACGTTTACGCTTCGCCCGGACGTATTAACCTGATAGGTGAGCACACCGACTATAACGGTGGCTTCGTTTTCCCTGGTGCAGTGGACAAAGGCATCATGGCCGAGATGCGTGCCAACGGTACCGAGGACACCGTGATGGCCTATGCTATTGACCTGAAGGACCGTGTTGACTTCAAGCTCAGCGACCCTGCCGGTCCCCGTGCCTCCTGGGCCCGCTACATCTATGGCATTGCCAAGGAGTTCCAGAAGCTGGGTGTGCCTGTCAAGGGCTTCAACATTGCTTTCGCTGGCGATGTGCCCCTTGGTGCCGGCATGTCGTCGTCAGCTGCTATGGAGAGCTGCTTCGCCTGCGGCCTGAACGATATCTTCGGCGAGAACAAGGTCTCAAAGTGGGACATGGTGCTGGCCGGCCAGGCTACCGAGCACAACTACTGCGGTGTGAACTGCGGCATCATGGATCAGTTCGCCTCTGTCTTTGGCAAAGCCGGCTGCCTGATGCGCCTCGACTGCCGCAGCCGCGAGTTTGAGTACTTCCCCTTCAAGCCCGATGGCTACCGTCTGGTGCTGCTCGATTCAGTAGTGAAGCACGAACTGGCAGGTTCTCCCTATAACGATCGCCGCAACTCGTGCGAGAACGTGGTGAAGCACATCGCTGCCAAGCATCCTGAGGGTAAGTTTGAGACCCTGCGCGACTGCACATGGGAACAGCTTGAGGAAGTTCGCGCCGAGGTTGGCGAAGAGGACTACAAGCGTGCTCACTTCGTTTTGGGCGAGAAAGACCGCGTGCTGGCAGTCTGCGATGCACTTATCGCTGGCGATTATGAGACCGTAGGACAGAAGATGTACGAGACCCACGAGGGATTGTCGAAAGAGTATGAGGTGAGCTGCGAAGAGCTCGACTTCCTCAATGACATTGCCAAGGAGAACGACGTGACGGGTAGCCGTATCATGGGTGGTGGCTTCGGTGGATGCACTATCAACCTGGTGCGTGCCGACCTTTACAAGAAGTTCATTGCCGATGCTAAGAAGCGCTTCGCCGAGAAGTACGGCCACGAGCCCAAAGTCTATGATGTTGTCATTGGCGACGGCTCGAGAAAACTGGCTTAATTCTCCTTGATAGACACGATTTGCGGATTTACGATTTGCGATTTGGCCTGTGCCGTCGGAAATAGTAAGTCCGCAAATCTTAACTATAGACTTCAACCGAAAAGTATAACGCGTAAATCGTTCATTGTAAAGTGTTTCAAATTGACCGTTCCTATATAGAATCTGTTGACCTCGAGTCGTTGCAAGGCCGCATCTGGGATATTCGCACCGATTTTAAGGACGACCCCACGCTGCCTCGAATCGAGAACTATAACACTACCGAAGAGGCTTTTGAGAAATACCTGGAGAAACGCCAGAAGTTGGAGGACTTCAAGGATTCTTGGCGTCATCGCCGGCTGCTCATCCTCGGCACCGTCTTCTGCCTAACACTTGCTGCATTCAGCCTGTTCCTTACAGAGATGAAGTGGCAAGCATACGCCTGTGCCTTCATGTTGTGTATGCTCATCTATATGGTATACATGACGATAGTGGCCTTCCGCTCTAAGCAGTTCAATAACAATCCCAACGAAACGTTTCTTAAGGCTCTGCTCTTCTGGGACGACCACCGTGAGAATAAAGAAGTGTAATATCCATCAATGCGAAGAAAACCGTGAAGACCGAGTTGATACTTGTGGGTAAGACTACCGATAAGCATTTCCTTGCTGGCATCAATGACTATGCCGAGCGCATCAGCCACTATATGCCTTTTAGTATCACTGTCATTCCCGAGTTGAAGAATACCAAGCACCTTACAGAAGAACAGCAGAAGCAGGCAGAAGGCGAGCTGATACTCAAGCAGATACAACCACAGGACACACTCGTGCTGCTCGACGAGCACGGTCACGAGCCGCGCAGCCTGGAACTGGCCCGATGGTTAGAGCAGAAGCGCAACAGCGCCCGTAGGCTGATGTTCGTCGTTGGAGGCCCATACGGCTTCTCGCCTGCCGTCTACGAACGAGCCAACGAGCAGCTGTCGCTATCACGCCTGACATTCTCCCACCAGATGGTGCGCCTTGTCTTTACCGAGCAACTATATAGGGCTTGCACTATCATCAAGGGTGAGCCTTATCATCACGAATAATCCCCCAACTGTTTATCTTATATATGACAAAAGAAGACTTGCGAATTGTGTTCATGGGTACACCGGAGTTTGCCGTTGAGACACTGAAGGCACTGGTGGATAACAGCTACAACGTGGTAGCCGTCGTCACGCAGCCCGACAAGCCCGTAGGCCGTCATGGCTCCGTGCTACAGCCGTCGGCCGTGAAGCAGTATGCCCTGGAACACGGTTTGCCCGTGCTGCAGCCAGAGAAGATGAAAGACCCTCTCTTCGTAGAACAGCTTCGCAGCTACAAAGCCAATCTGCAAGTGGTGGTGGCATTCCGCATGTTGCCCGAAGTGGTGTGGGCCATGCCCGAATACGGCACATTCAACGTCCATGCCGCGCTGCTGCCCGACTACCGTGGCGCGGCTCCCATCAACTGGGCAGTCATCAATGGTGAGAAACGAACGGGCGTCACCACCTTTTTCCTCGACCACGACATAGACACCGGCCGCATCATCCATCAGCTGCCCTTCGACGTGCCCGACACCGCCGATGTGGAATATGTCTACGATGGCCTCATGCATCTGGGCGCACGCATCTGCTTAGAGACACTTCAGAAGATGGTCGATGCCGATGGACACCCCGAGTCTATGCCCCAGCAGGAGTCAATGGCCCTGCACCCAGCACCGAAGCTGTTCAAGGATAATTGTCGGATTGACTGGACTAAGAAGGCTAAGCAGGTCTATGACCTTGTCCGCGGTTTATCGCCCGTGCCAGGTGCGTGGACTATGCTGACGACCGCCGATGGCAAAGAGACCCCTTTGAAGATATACCGCACCACTAAGACCACGCTGCCCGCCCACACGGCTCCTGGACAACTGGAAATCGTCGGCAAGAAGCGCCTCTGCGTGGCATGTGCCGACAATCTGTTGCAGATTGACGAACTACAGCTCTCCGGCAAGAAACGCATGGATGCCGCTGCCTTCCTGAACGGCCTCCCCCCATACCTCCGAAGGAGGGGAGAAGCCTCTCCCGACACCTCCGAGGGAGGAGTGAGGGCCCTTCTGCAATAATTTCATGCATCAACATAATAAATGTATGGTCGTATGCGTTACAATAATAAAAGAGTCATATACTTAAACAGTTTTGCCTATGCCAATATTTACACACGAAGAAATGACGCCCAGCGAGAAGGTGATTCAAATGATCAAGCAATTTGCCTACACCTATCGTGTGGCCGCTCCCCGGCCGATGGCCTGAGACGACTGAAAACATAGATAAACCACCAATCAGTCAATCGAAGAAACTACAATGACACTGGTATCCCCCTCACTTCTCGCTGCCGACTTTCTTCATCTTGACAGCGAGATTAAGATGATCAACCGCAGCGAGGCCGACTGGCTTCACCTTGACGTCATGGACGGTTCGTTCGTGCCCAACATCTCCTTCGGCTTCTCCGTCCTGGACGCTGTGGCAAAGGTCTGCCGCAAGCCCCTCGACGTCCATTACATGATAGAGCGCCCCGAGCGCTACATTGAGCGCACGGCCAAGCTCGGCGCCATGATGATGAACGTTCATCAGGAGGCCACCCCTCACCTTCACCGCACCGTTCAGGAGATTCACGCCGCAGGCATGAAGGCGGGTGTGACGCTGAACCCCTCTACGCCTGTTTCAGTGCTCGAGGACATTGTTTGCGATGTTGACATGGTGCTCCTGATGAGTGTCAACCCCGGTTTTGGCGGACAGCGCTTCATCGAGAACACCATTCAGAAGGTGCGCCGGCTGCGCCGGCTCATCAGCCAGAGCGGCAGCCACGCCCTCATCGAGATTGATGGCGGTGTGCAGGGCGAGACGGCTCCGCGGCTGGTCGAGGCGGGAGCCGACGTGCTTGTGAGCGGCAGCTACGTGTTCCAGGCCAAAGACCCAGAGGGCGTCATCAGCCGGCTGCGGGCCCTATAGCCCCCCCTCGTAGCAAAAAAATAATAGCCACTCTCCCGAGCAGCGAGAGTGTCCTGAGAAAGACATCATCGCAGACCAGATTATAGAGTTTACGTATGACAGGTATGTAGAGCGTCCCATGACAGAGTTGGGACTTAAGCATCGTCGTGGCAAAAGGCCCAATTCTGGGGGGTACTGTGAAGGAGCGTGTGCAAGGAACATAACGCTGTCGCAGAATAGTCAGACGTACTGACGATGGCAAGGATACCATTGAGTTTATTACAAACGTACTTGATCATGAGGAGATGTCTGCAGAGCAAATTTGTGAGACGTACCGCAGGCGTTGGAGTATCGAGTCGCTCTTCAAAAAATTGAAGCAGGACTTCCCATTGAAGTACTTCCTTGATGATAACGCAAATGCCATCGAGATACAGATATGGGTGACCATGATTGCCTACCTCTTATTGATGGTTATGCAGACAAAAGCCAAAAGCAAGTTGGCTTTCTCGAATATCGTGATGCTTACCAGGGTAACTCTGAGCGCATATATCGACCTCATTACGCTGCTCAACTGTTCGAAACTCGACTGGAACCTGCTGGAACAACAGCGAGCGAGGTGGATAGCATGTCAGAATACACGACAATTGGAGCTTTTTTCCCAAGTAGGAGGGGTTACTTTTTGAGATGAGAATTAATTCTGCCTGTTTAAAGGCAGTTTCAAACGAATATTAATCAATTCCGATTTTTATCGGACAGCAATAAAATAATTTTTAAGAGACACTAGTGGCACAGTAATATTCGTCACCTGATTGTCTATTGTTTGCTTACTAAAAGAAAAGTCGTTTGACTTATCATTAGTAATACCTATTTCTTGCTAATCTGCTTTTGTTGGTCATCATGGGTGCGCCATCTTTAAAAACACTCGTTTTTAGGTATTGCGCACCTTTTTTATTTGCTGTACCTTTGCACCGCAATTTGAAAGGTCATGAGAACAACGACGATTCCCACAGAGATGAAGACTGCGAGTAAGCGAGAGCAGAGCCAAGCCCGCTTGAGCTCTGCCGAGCGTGAGCAGTCTGGAGCAACGCTCAAGGTGCTGATGAACCACATCTATGAACTTAATAAAGGTGTGCGCCACATGGTGCTGTTCACCTGCAATAAGAAGTACAGCGAACTGGCCATACAGCGACTGGAGAACCAGGGTATTCCATACCTGCTACAACCTGCCGGGCAGCAGAACCTGAACGTGTATTTCGGGCGGCGTGAGTGTTTGGAGGCCATCCGGCTCATCGTCACCCGTCCGCTGAACCAGCTCACGCCCGAAGAGGACTTCATCCTTGGCGCCATGCTCGGCTACGACCTCTGTGCACAGTGCGAACGGTATTGCAAACGCAAGAAAGGCAAGTGCCAATGCGACGGGTCATGTGACGGACATTGCATCAACAGAAATTGAAAAATTGAAGTAATAAATCGAAAATTCGTAAATCGAAAATTAACAAGATGAACACAACAATTGTAATCTATGGTTCCTCGACTGGAACCTGCGAGGCCATCGCAGAGAAGATTGCCTCGAAACTGGGCTGCGAGGCCCTGAACGTACAGGACTTGACAGCCGACATCGTGGCCGCCAACCAGAACCTGATCCTCGGTACTTCGACATGGGGCGCTGGAGAATTGCAGGACAACTGGTACGACGGACTAAAGACGCTCCAAAGTGCAGATCTCAGTGGCAAGACCATCGCCATCTTCGGCTGCGGCGACTGTTCTTCGTATAGCGACACGTTCGTAGGCGGCATGGGTGAACTCTACAACGGCATTAAGAATAGCGGTGCCAAGTTCATCGGCTCAGTTGAGACCGACGGCTACACCTTCGACGACTCCGAGGCTGTAATCGACGGCAAATTCATCGGCCTGCCCCTCGACGACATCAACGAGGACGACAAGACCGACACTCGCATCGAAGCTTGGATCGCCGCCATCACCCCTAGTTTATAATCACAGGTATAAAATTCTTTGCAAGCAAAGCGACCAAAGGTCGAGCGCATAAAGTATTTGTTTAGTTTAGTGAGATGGCTGGCTGTGATGGCCAGCCATCTATTGCAAGAAACAATATGGTATTATTGAAATCAAATTCTCTGCCAGATTCTGGAAACCGAATCCCTACCTGGCTTTTGTGTCTTTTGTCGGCAACCACATTGATTCCTGCCATCCTGCTTGCTTTGTCATT
>JAILPA010000177.1 GCA_024690505.1 Prevotella sp. | reverse complement strand
GAGGTCGCCGTCGACCACTATCTCATATGTGTCGTTGTGCAGGCTCAGCTGGTCAAAGTCCCAGTAGTCGTCGTATGCCTCGTAGAGGAAATAGAGCCGGTTGAGGCCGTTCACCCACCCCACCTTCACCTTGACGTCGAGCGTCGAGCGGTCGACGGTTTCGTGCTTGCCGGTGTCGTCCCACATGTCGTCGATGGTCACAAGGTACGAGTTGGGCACGATGTCCCAATCGCTGAAGTCACCGTCGATACGGGGAATTTGTGTACGCGGAAACTGGAATACCTTGAAGCCGGGTTCCGTAACCTGTATCTCGGGCTGGGCCACAACATTCGCAGCCGTCAGCAGCAAGCCAAGCAAAACAATAGACTTTCGCATGGGCATCAATACCTAAACAGTTCAACTCTTTGGAACGATGGTTCTGGCCGACCGAAGTTCAGCCCTTGTCCTGAGAACCCCTCTTCTACGGCGTAGAGCAGGTCGTAGCGCAGCTGTATCTCATCGCCGTTCAGCCAGCGTCCCTCCACCCACTGTCCCTGCTCGTCATAGTCGCCTTCGGTGACCTTAGCCAGTCCGACAATGCCCTTGCCATTGGCTGGAAGGAAGGTGATGCGCACGTTGGAGCCCAGGAAAAGGTAGCTCTCGTCGTCCTGACGGATGGCGATGGCATAGCCAATGGCATCGGGGGCGTAGGTGCCGCCGGTGAGCTGTGGTGCTCCTCCGTTGCGCATACCGCTGGAAATCAGTTCACAGACGATGCGTACGTCACCCAGGCAGATGGTGTCTTTCACCCGCATGGGGTTGTCACCCTTCAGCCAGGCAGCACCAATGCGGCCTTCGGCCTGTGCCTCCAGTACCATCGGAGTTATGCGGCCCATCTTCTGATAGAAACTGCGGAAGGTGGCATTGGCATCGTCGTCGCAGTTGCGCTCAAAGCCAAATGGCGAATAGCCGATGGCTCCCTCGGCACCGATGGCGTAAGCCGCATTGGCAGCACCGTTCTGACCGGAGCGCGATTCGGGTATGAACACCGGATTGCCGCTGCGGGCGTAAAGTTCCAGCTGCCAAGGGAAGTCGTTCAGGTAGATGTCGGGCGAGAGGATGTCAATATGCGGTGCAGCAGCGCGCCAGATGTCGTGGTTCTGTGCCTGCGGACCGCCCGAGGGGTAGTTGCCGGGGCGTGTGTCCTCGGGCTGCACTATCCATGCATTGACGAATGTGGGCAGGGCATACTCCTGCTTGCCGGCCTTGGTGATGCGGTCCATATAGGAGGCGTAGTGCCAGGCCATGAATATCTCGGCAGCACGGTCGGCAGGACTGAACACCTCTTCCCATGTGCCCTCAGTCTTGCAGCCGCCAGCTTCCCAGGCTTTGCGCGTCTCGGGCAGCAGACTGTCACGATGGGCTGTGAGCCAGTCGGTCAACGCCTGGGGCACCTGGCTCTTATAGGCCACCTCTGCCAAAGGACAGTAGTCGCGGGGATGGCCGTGCAGACCTACTTCGTTCTCCATTTGTATCATCACTACGGTCTGCTGCTGGGCATCGGCCTCCTTCAGGTGTCGCATCATGGCAGCAAATGCCTTGGCATCAGCCTTGCAGGTCTCGTCGCCCAGGGTGGTCAGTATGGGTAGCGACTTTCCGTCGGGCGTCTGTGCCAAGGGGAACCGACGGGTGTCGCGCTTCACCCATGTGGGCGTGTAGCTGGTGATGCCGTTCTTCCATGAACCGAACCAGAGCAGGGCCAGTCTCATGTTGTGGCTGCGTGCATCGTCTAGCAGATGGTCGACCACGGAGAAATCGAACTGGCCTTCCACGGGTTCCGTCTGTTCCCACGACACCACGGCCAGAACGGTGTTCACGCCCGCATCCTTCAGCTTCTGCCAGTAAGGGGCCAGATAGGCACGGCTCGACGATGTGGAGTTGCCCAGCTCACAGCCTAAGACCAGCCACGGCTGCCCCTGCACGATGAGCTGCGTCACGCCGCCACGCTTCTCCAGATGAGGTGGCTCCTGCCCGATGGAGGCTTCTTTTCTTTCTCCGGTGCAACCTGCCATAAGTACAGCAGAGAGTAGAATTGCTATTACACTTTTCATATCTTACAGATTGTTTTTTTTGATGATTAGAGCGGACCGAACTGCGTTTGGCCATTCGTACCAGTGTCAGCTGCTTTTCTGACTGAACTTGACGGTTCAATCGGACAGGTAAAATCCTTCAGTGCCGGCTTTGGATGCTTGGCATCGAAGTTGGGCGTGTCTGGAAGGATGCGCTGGCTAAGTCCAAGACCGAGGTCTCTGATGGCCTGCACGATGCCGAGAGAGAACAGATAGGCTCCGTAGTTGTCAGTATGCGTACCATCGGCATATACTGAGAGAGCATCATGGCCCAATGCTGCAATGATATCGCGGCTCATCCCCCATAGGTCAACGTATGCGCACTCGCCTAATTCGGCACCACGACGGGCATTGGTTCCGTATGGTGTCATCACCTCAGTAGCAGTAGCCGTTCTGCGGTCTATCTTGGTCATTGGCGAAACGATGACAGGTATCATCCCATGACGCTTAGCCTCCAGAGCCATTGTGGCGAGTCCCCACACATAGTCTTTTTCCGGATCGGAATGCGTGCGGACCCAGTCGCCGGCATGGTCGGCAGCATCCCACATCGGGTCATGACCACGTTTCTTCTCGTCATTGGTGCCAAGTTGTATCAACAGATAGTCGCCCGGGTGTGCACACTCCATGATTTTGTCCCAGCGCCGGCCGAACCGGAAGCCCTTAATGGTCATGCCGCTCTCAGCATGGTTGGCCACAACGACTTGCGAATCAAACCATCGTGGCAGATATTGCCCCCACGTACCTCCGCTAGCCTGGTCGGTCACGGTGGAGTCGCCGATAATAAAGACTGTTATCACATCCTCCGAAGCAGGTTCTACCTCTAAGGCACAGACTGCCGGAGCACTGCCATAGAACTGCAGCGTGAGTTTGTCGTCCCAGGTATAAGTCTTGACAATGCCCGTTTCATAATCCAACTCGCGCGAGTTGAGTTTGATGGCGTTACCTTTGGAAAGCTGCGGCGTACGGACGTTGACGCCAAAAGAAACGGTCAGCGTCTCACCCTTGCCAGTTTGCAGACTCTCCATCATCAGGCGGCGGACCTCTGACTTGACCGTCGTACATGACGTGCCCTGCGCATCGCCCAACGTCAGCGTCACCTTGTAGTTCCCCTCTGGCAGTTTGACTGAAAAACAGAACAGGCCTGCTGACGTAACAAAGTCTCTTGTCAGTTGGGAGCCCTTTTCCCGAACCTCGTCAACGAGAACCGCTCCTGGCTCAAACCCGTAACCGCGTTCAGGACTGTAGGTCATCGACGAAGTGACAGCCTGGAAACCTTCAGCAGTCTCTGGGGAGCCAAAGTCAAATCGGTAGGTTTGTGAAGAGGAAAACGCTGGGACACTAGACAACCCCAAAGCGAGTACCATCATGAGTAAGTATCGTGGGTACATAGTACAACAAACTGTTTTTTACCTTCTTACTATTTCTTATATCGGTCAATCAGGTGCTGGGGCAGTCGGACAATGCAAATGTTCATCGAACGGCCGTCGTCGGAGAGCATGGCCGACTGTATCTCTATCTCTGTGCCGTCGGGCTTGAAGGTGGGGTGCACGTGGTCGCGGGCCGTTGTCTTATGACCAGCCGTGAGCAGGATGCGTTCGCCCGTATGGCGGTCGATGAGCCACAGTTCGCGGGCGAAGTCGTCGCCTGCCACCCAGTGACCGTCCTGACTGCCCGCCACATGCCAGAAGTTGTCGCCGGGCACCTGTCCTTCGAGTGTCAGCTCACGGGTGCGCATGTTCACCACGGCAATGCCCGTGGCGTATTCTTTCGTTCCCGCAGGTCCCCAGTCGTCAGAGGTGGCAAACGACTCCAGTCCGGCTATCGTCTTCTGCTCTCCCTTGTTGATGGGGCGGTGGCCGATGATAGCTATCACCAGCTCGTCTTCACTGATGACGGCCTCGTGAGTCACCCAGTCGTGCTCTGTCTCGCGGTAGATGGGGCGCAGCCCTGTGCCGTCGGCGCGGCATATCCATGTGCGCTGTGGTGCCTTGCCACCTGTCTCCCAGCAGAAGATGACCTCGCCGGGGTGCCAGGGGTTGCCCTGTATGTGGCCCACCTTGAAGTGAACGGCCACCACGGGCTCGCTCTTCCCTGTGGTCAGGTTCATCTTGCCTATGCCGCCGGGACCGGCGCCCATGTGCCGGGGGCCGAAGTCGGGAGCTATCTGCTGGGCAATGGGGTATTTGCGGGCAAACTCTTTGTCGAGGCGGAAATAGACGAACTCCTCGCTGCCGTCAAGAGCCATGTCGCCCTCGCTGCACATGTCGGCAGGGATGATGCCGCACGTGCGCTCGTAGTCTTTCTTCTTCTTCAGCCGGCCGGCCTCGCTGTCGGCAAAGAGCTTCTCGAGGTTCACCTCCACCACCTCCATGCCTGTGAGCTTGCCGTTCTTGTCTTTCTGTTCGCGCATGTGGTAGAGGTTCATAGACTTGCGGGCCACGCAGAGCATACCGGTGAAGCCTCCCTCGGTCACCTGGACGATGTCGCCCGTCTCTTCGTTCACGGCCATAGCCTCGCCTGCCACGCGGTTTGAGCGGAAGATGACCCACCGGCCATCGGAGGTCCACTGGTTGTGGGTCTGATAAATCTTTGAGTCGCCCGTGCCGCTCTTTGTGGTGAGGAACACGAGTTCGACGCCAGTCTTAGGGTCGTTAATGACTTTGCGCTCCGAAGGGAAGCGGCGCCCTATCTGGGCCAACAGGGGTGCAGCGCAGAGCACCGCCAGGCAAAGGGCTGTTGCTTTTTTCATTCTCATTTTCATTGTATTGGTCTCCTTACTCCTTACTTCTTATCTCCTTACTCCTTATCTCCTTACTCCTCAGAATCTTATTTTTCCGTCGTAGTTGAAGATGGGCTGGTTGGTCGGTACCTCTTCGTCGTAGAACTGCACGGCTGAGTCGTTCAGCTTCGGGTGCTGCTGCTTCAGCAGTCGGAGCATCTCTGCACCCGCCCAGATGACGGGGCCGTAGCCGTGGGCTGCCATCACGTGGACGGGGCGGAAGGCATAGAAGGCGGCATCGAAGCCCATGCCTGTGCCCACGCAGACGTTCTCAACCTGTCCCTTGTGGTTCACGCTTGATGCCACGGCGTGCCATCCCAGCATGGCCACGGGGCCGAAGGCCTTGGCGTCGACCCATCCGCTGTTGACTGCGTGGGCCAGGCAGTAGGTGAAGATGGCGGTGGCCGATGTCTCAAGATAGGTGTCGGGGCGGTCGAGCAGCTGGTGCCAGAAGCCGTCGTGATGCTGGAGTGCCGCCAGCCCCTCGGCATGTTGCTGCAGCAGCTGCAGTATCTGTGGGCGCTGGGGATGGTCGGCGGGCAGCACGTCGAGCACCTCGCAGAGGGTGAGGATGGCCCAGCCGTTGGCGCGGCCCCAGTGGAAGGCGGGGTGAGGGTTCATCTCCTCCACCCATCCGTGGCGGAAGAGCTTTTTCTGGGGCACCCACATGCGCTGTGCGAACTGTAGCACCTGCCGGGCTGCCTCGTCGTAGTACTTCTGCTGTCCGGTGTAGCGCCCCATATAGGCCACGGTGGGTATGCCCATGAACATGTCGTCGAGCCACACGGTGTTCTTCTGGGGTCGCAGACGGGCAAAGGTGCCGTCGGCCAGGCGGTACTCCTTGTTCAGGATGTAGTCGGCGTAGTTGTCTATCAGCGGCCTCAGTGCGGCTGCAAGTCTATTGCTCTTCACTCCCCCCTTTTCATTTATGACTGCCTTGATCATCGAGCAGCAGACGGCTCCGGCATCATCGAGGGCATGGGGGTCGATGACGCGGCGGATATTGCCGTCGATGCCCCGCTCCCTGGCATAGATCTTCTGGAAGGCGGGGGCGATGTCGGCCAGCAGCTGGTGGCGCTTGGCCACGTAGTCGCGGTAGGCCACGTCGCCCGTTGCGTCGTAGGCTGCCAGCACGGCCGAATAAGTGACGCCCCACTCGTAGCTGGTGAGCCGGAAACCGCCCTGCTTCAGCTGCGTGGTGGCGGTGATGTCCTCCAGGCGCGTCACCTCACGGCCCGTCTGCCGGTCTACGAGCACGGCAGGCGTCTCGCTGTCGATATAGCGCAGCACGCGGTCCATCACTTGCTTCACCTCCTCCATCTTCGGGATGCCATAGCCCACGCGGTAGGCTGGCCTCATCAGGTGAAGCGGTGTGTTGTTGTCGTTCACTACTTGTTGGCCCCAAGCTGCCGGCATCACCGTGCAGGCGCAGAGCACCAGTGCGGAAAAGCGTTTCTTGTTCATGGTTCAGTATGTTTGTCTTAGCTGCTGGCAAAGATACACATTATTTATTACATAACCAGCCTCACGGCAGAAAAAAAACGGCACTGACGGAAAAATGTATGCACATTGACGCTTTTCCGTCGCTATCGGCTCGGAGAATAGGCGTAACTTTGCAGCACAAGAACAATCTATGTGTAACTTAAAGACCTACTGTTATGAAAAAAATCATTACGCTAACCATCCTGGCACTGACAGCCATGCTGACTGCTGCCACTGCACAGACACACCGCCGATGGGACTTCACCCACTGGAGCCCCGCTACCGTAGCAAACCTCATGGCCGATGCTGCCGCCAGCTCCGTCGAGGGCTGGAGCGACATTGAGAAGAAGGCCGATGCCGGTGAGGGCAAGGTGGCTCCCGAGGCCACCGCCGGCAAATGCTTCTGGCTGACCGATGCCGAGGGAGGAGAGCTGAAAGCCAACGGTGAGGTCATCACCGAGCTCGTAGGACTGGACTTCGGCGCCACCTACACCAACAACCGCTCGCTGGCCATCGCCATCGACTATCCCTCTACCGCGCTGGGCGAATATGCAGGGCCGCAATACCTCTGGCTGGGAGGAGGCGGCAAGAACATGGCGTGCTTCACCATACCCAACGTGATGGTGGGACAGAAGATCACCATGACCATAGAGTCGCACAAGCCCTCCGACGCCCGCGGCGTGGAGCTCTACGTCGGCAGCATTGCCGCCGAGAACAAGATTGGCGACTCCTTCAAGCCCACCACACTCGAGACCTACACTTGGGAGAACTGGACACTGCCAGAGGGCATAGAGAACACCGGCACCACAGACATCATCGTCTACAACACCAGCGGCTGCCATATATATAATATAGAGGTGGGCGAAGACACTGGCAAGAAACGCACCGTGGCACTGCTCTACGGAGGCAATGCTGCCGACGACCTGGCACTGCAGACGCTGACAGCCGATGCCACGCTCGACGTGACGCCCATCGAGGCCACGGCCACACTGCTGCTCGACGACCTCGACAACTACGACGCTGTGGTGCTGAGCTCCACCGTCACCGACGTGGCTGCCATCGCCACCCTGGGCTCCCTGAGGCCCTTCCTGCCCATGCTCAACCTCAACCCCCTGGTCTACGAACAGTGGGGACTGGGACAGACCATCGAGACCGAGACGACCTTTGCCACGCTGACGAACGCCAGCCACGCCCTCTTCGCCGGACTGGAGCTGATAGAGGACATTGACCCCGAGACGGAGCAGACACTCTACGTGCTGCCACTCACCAACCTGAAGACGTTCACCGCCGTCACCCTGCAGGGACTCTTTGCCGGCGACGCCGTGCTGGCATACCCCCACCAGACGGAGGGCCTCACGGCCATACACGCCCACAACATGAGCCACAACGGCTACCTCTACATACCCTACACACAGACCACACTGGCTGACGCCGTGGCACCCGCCATCCTCACGAACGCCATCACCCTGCTGGCCAGCTCGAAGGCCACCGTGACACCCGCTCCCAAGCCCTCCCACTCGCTGGAGTACAAGAAGCTGAACACCGTGGTGACGCTGAAGAGCGGCGTCCCCTCGCCACAGATATTCTACACCCTCGACGGCACCACACCCACCACAGAGAGCACCCTCTACACCGAGCCGTTCAGCGTGTCGACAGCCCTCATCGTGAAGGCTGTGGTCATGGGCGATGGCTATCCGCTGAGCGAGGTGGCCGACATACCCGTCGACATCAAGGACATGGCCGACAGCCCCCTCATCGACGTCGCCTACAGCGGCAGTGAGGCACAGGTCACCATCACCACCACCTCACCCGGGGCAGAGGTGTGGTTCAACCTCACCGGCAGCACCAGCACAGCACGCTCGCAGCTCTACACCGAGCCCTTCACCCTCACCACCAACGCCACCGTGACGGCCTTCGTGGGCGAATACGAGGCCTTCCTGCAGTCCGAGGCCAGCACGAAGGAGGTCACCATCGCTGGCGTGCAGACCTACAGCGAGGTCATCAGCAAGTTCGAGGGCTCCACATTCAACAGCGTGGGCAACGTGCTCAACGGCGGATATAACTACTACACCGAGACCGTCGTCAGCTCCACCACACTGAAGGACATCCAGGGCGGTGACTCCATCGTCAACACCTACCAGCCACGCGACTCCATGGTCGTCTATCAGCTCTCCGACGACTGGCACGTGAGAACCTTCGGACAGGGCATCTACTACACCAAGGCCACCGCCGAGCACAACGTGGGCAGCGCCAAGGGCTACAACCCCGCCACAGTAGTCGACGACCAGCTGGGCTCCACCGAGATAACAAACAACGCCATGCAGTTCCAGGTGGTGAGCAAGAAAGACCTCGACGGACGACTCGACCCGCCGTCGGTGTCGCTCGAGAGCACACGTGCCTTCAACGGCCCCTTCGAAGTCAGCATCTACTACTCCGGCAAAGACTACAACACTGCCCACGTGCTCGACATACTGGTCAGCACCGACACCCTGAATGCCAACTCATGGACGAAGATAGGCGAACTCACCAGCCTGTCGCAGCCCTACTACGACGGCAGCAGCGAGAAGTCCTTCCGTGTGTGGAAGCGCGGAGCCGCCGTCTATAGCGAGAGCCAGCCCGTCTTCGTCAAGGTGGCTTCCGTCGAGAACGCCAAGGACGTGAACATCTTCACCGTCCTCGTCAAGGCACCTGCTGCTGTCGACGACGCCATCAGCAGCCCTGCCTCCGTTGCTGCCGCCCACAGCGCCACCTACGACCTGCAGGGACGACGCATCAGCGGCACACCGCAGCACGGACTCTACATCAGGAACGGAAAGAAATACTATGCCAAATAAAAACGGGGGACACAAATGCGACGATTCATCATTACAGCCGCCATCGGCATAGCAACAGGGGGATGGGCGCAAGCCCAGTCCCCCACCCCCGTCCCCGAGGCGCTCCACCGCTGTCCCGTGGCTGTGCCGGCAACTGCTGGCAACTTCATCAGCTGGCGGCTCCTGGCCACCGACGACAATGCCGCCACCACCTTCCAGCTGCTGCGCAACGGCGTGAGCCTGCCCACCGACGGCTATGCCACCTGCTTTAGCGACCCCACAGGCAAGCGCACCGACAGCTACCAGGTGGTGACGCTTGTGAACGGCATCGCCGTCGACACCACAGCAGCCGTCAAGCCATGGGCCGACCGCTTTCTGAAGATCACCCTGCAACGCCCCGCCAAGGGCGAGAACGGCGCCACCTACAGCCCCAACGACTGCTCCGTCGGAGACATCGACGGAGACGGCCAGTACGAGATTTTCGTGAAGTGGGACCCCTCGAACCAGAAAGACAACTCCCAGGCCGGCGTCACCGACAACGTCTTCATCGACTGCTACAAGATTCACTACGATGGCACAACGGAAACCGTTGGCGGCCAGTCGGTCAGTGGCCGGCTGCTGTGGCGCATTGACCTGGGCAAGAACATCCGGGCAGGAGCGCACTACACCCAGTTCATGGTCTACGACTTTGACGGCGACGGACGGGCGGAGCTGATGTGCAAGACCGCTCCAGGTTCCATCGACGGCAAGGGCAGCTACGTCAACCAGGCTGCCACCGACGACGACATCAGGAGCGCCAGCAACACCGCCGTCTATCGTAATGGCGACGGCAAGATTACTGGTGGACAGGAGTATCTCACCGTGTTCAACGGTGCCACTGGCGAAGCCCTGCACACCATTTTCTATAATCCCAACCGCGACACGAACTATGGCGGTGCTGCCACCGGCACGTTCAACTGGGATGACCGCTCGGGCCGCACCGATTACGCCAGCTATGGCAACCGCGGCGAGCGCTACCTCGCTGCCGTGGCCCATCTCGACGGCATCAACCGTCCTGCCAGCGGCATCTTCAGCCGTGGCTACTACACCTTCGCCTACATCTGGGCAGTTGACTTCGACGGGAGCCGCCTGCACCAGAAGTGGCTCAGTGCCCACGCCACCAAGAACAGCTACAAGCTGACCACCTACGATGCAGAGGGCAACGGCACCACGCAGACGCTGCCTGGCAATACCCCAACCAGCGGTGGCGGAAGCGGCACGATGTACGGCAACGGCAACCATAACCTCTCGGTGGCCGACGTCGACGGTGACGGTCGCGATGAAATCGTCTGGGGCGCCGCAGCCCTCGACCACGACGGCACACTGCTCTATGCCACAGGCTTCGGCCACGGCGACGCACTGCATCTGGCCGATCACAATCCCGAGCACCCGGGACTGGAGATGTTCCAAGTGCACGAAGAGAAGGGCACCTATGCCTGGGATATGCACGATGCTGCCACGGGCGAGGTACTGCTGAAGGGTGGTCCATCGGGCATTGACAACGGTCGTGGCATTGCAGGGAACTTCGACAACAGCGTTCACGGCTCACTCTTCTGGAGCGGCGACAAGGTGGCCAGAAGCGCCATCACCGGCGAGGCCATCTCGAACAACATCGGGTCGAACAACTTCCGAATCTTCTGGGACGGCGATCTGCAGGAAGAACTGCTCGACGGCAACAAGATTGACAAGTGGAATGGCAACGGCACCAGCCGACTTGTCACCCTCAGCGACCTGGGTCCTGGCAATACCTGCAACGGCTCGAAGAACACACCCAACCTGAGCGCCGACATACTGGGCGACTGGCGCGAGGAGGTCATCCTCCACAACGGCTCCGACCAGATAGCCATCTACAGCACCACCATACCCACCACCTACCGTGTGCCGACACTCATGCACGACCACACATACCGCATGGGCATTTGCTGGCAGAACACCGCCTACAACCAACCGCCTCATCTGGGTTATTTTCTTCCCGACATATTGCCCGCCATCCTGGGCAACACCACAGCACTGAAAGCCATAGCCGGTGAAGAGTCGGAATGGACCTTCCCCACACGCAACACCGCAAGCATAGCCATTGACGGTTACTACCTCGACGGCAACCACCACGAAGGACTGCCAGAAGGCATCAGCGCTACCTTCAGCGCCGACGGTTCCACCCTCACGCTGAAGGGAGCCTTCAGCCAGGCTGGCACCTACCGCTTCCTCATCACTCTGACCACCGCCCGTGGCGACCTGTCGAAGACGGAAATCAGCATCGTGTGCAGGAATGCCGACACTGGCAAGCAGATACCCGTTCGATGGGACTTCACCAACTGGAGCCCGTCAACAATCGCCAACCTCAAGGCCGATGCCGCAGCCAGCAAGACCGATGGTTGGAGCGACGTGGAGAAACAAGCTGATGCAGATGCCGGCGGACAGCCCACGGCCACATCGAAAGACAACTGCTTCTGGGCCTCGAAGACCACACAGCCCGATGCCAACGGACAGCTCAGCGCCAACGGTCAGTTCATCGACGAGCTGCGGGGACTCCGGTTCCACCAGCCCGCTCTGGCAGCCCGCAACTTGGCTATCGCCATCAACTATCCGTCAACCGACCTTGGCAACTATCACGGCCCCGCCTACCTGTGGCTGGGAGGAGCAGAGAAAGACTACTTCACCATCCCCGATGCAGTGGGAGGCACAGAGATAAGAATGGGCATAGAGTCGCACAAGCAGACCGACGCCCGCGGTGTGAAGCTCTACATCAACAACGGCATAGGTGCTCAGGTGCAACATGGCGAACTGCTGAAAGGCACCAACGGCCAGGAAGTGGCTGTGCCCACGGCCTATACCGAGCAGACATGGCTTGTGCCCGAGACGGCCGACATAGTGGTGTTCAACACCAACGGCTGCCACATCTACTTCATCGAGGCAGTGCAGACAGAGAGCGCATATGCCGCCAGCATAGATGCCCATCCCTCACCTCTCGCTACCCATTCACCCCTCCTCACCTCGAGCCATTGCTATGACCTACAGGGACGGCACCTCACCGACGGCTACAGAAAAGGTACGTTGAGCAAGGGACTCTACATCGTGGACGGCAGGAAGGTAGTGATAAAATAAAAGGAAACACACACACGATAAAACACAACACATATTTTTAGCAATTAGGTTTTAGTTAGTACTTATGATAAGGTAGCGATAGGGTTAGTTTCTTTAAGGTAAAAAAGATTGTTCAAATCGAATCGGAGACAGCAAGCTGTCCTTCTTGAATGGAGAAGCTGTCCTTCTCGGGACGAAAAGCTGTCCTTCTCGAATGGAGAAGCTGTCCTTCTCGGGACGAAAAGCTGTCCTTCTCGGGACGAAAAGCTGTCCTTCGTCTGAAGTAAAGCAAACAAAGTAGTGAAACGACATATCATTCAAACTATAATAACATTTACTAATTAACTATCAAAACCACATGAAAGAACAGAAATGGACTATTCTGACGGGCTGCCGCAGGCTGTGGCAGCTAACGTCTGGTGCCCGCCAGTCACAGGCAGGCGCCCACCATCGGTTCCTCGTTCTTGCCTTGACGACAATCATGTCGACAGTCGTCATGGCACAGGGAAAAGTATCAGGTACCGTCGTCGATGCCCAGGGGGAACCCGTCATTGGAGCCAGCGTCGTGGTGAAAGGCACATCCAACGGCACCATCACCGACTATGACGGCAAGTACACTATTGCCAGCACACCACAGGGGGCTACGCTCGTATTCTCGTATGTGGGCTACCGCACACAGAACATCGCTGTGGCTGGCAAGAGTCAGATTAACGTCACCCTGGAGGAAGACAAGCAGATGCTCGACGAAGTAGTGGTTGTGGGCTACGGCGTGCAGCGCAAGAGCGACGTGACCGGTGCCCTGACCCGCGTGGGCGAGAAGGAACTGAACGCCAAACCCGTGAGCAATGCCTTCGAGGCGCTACAGGGCAAGGCTGCCGGTGTGGACATCACC
>JAILPA010000140.1 GCA_024690505.1 Prevotella sp. | reverse complement strand
ATACAATGGCAACAGACATGCCATCGGGTTCAAATGCAGAGACCAGTTCTTGGTGATGAGTTTTGCCCAGTTCACCGACCAGATTAGTCTCCGCAGCATTGATGCGACGCTGGTGGCACTCTCTTCCAAGTTCTATTCGAGTGGAATAAAGTATATCCAACGTTCGACTTTGGCCCATATCAATGAGACCAAGGATTGGCGTATATACCATGATTTTGGGCAGATCCTGATTGCCTGGGCAAGAGAGCTGTACCAGAATGAACCGTCCCGGCTTGACGTAGATGGCATCGTGTATGCCTTTGACAGCAGTACCATCAAGCTGTGCCTCCAGCTTTGCCCGTGGGCTCGTCTGCATCATGACAAAGGCGGTGTAAAGATGCATACACTTCTGGATTTGCGTGGCTCCATACCGACCTTCATCTATCTGACTGAGGCTGCTGTTCATGATTCCAAGACTATGAGTCTGATTCCCGTAGAACCAGGAAGCTACTATCTCATGGACAAGGGCTATGTTGACTTCAAACAGTTGTTCAAGCACTTCCATCGTCAGCAGGCTTTCTTTGTGACAAGGGCAAAAGACAACATGAAGTATGAAGTGCTGGAGGAACGTCCAGTAGACAAGCAGACTGGAGTTATAAGTGATACCATCATCAGACTTACTGGACCAACGACCACCAAATGGTATCCCGACACACTCCGCATGGTTGTTTACGAGGATTATGCCACTAGCAACGTCTATAGATTCCTGAGCAACGATTTTACCCACTCTTATCTGACCATTGCAGAACTCTATAGGGAGCGCTGGCAGGTGGAATGTTTCTTCAAATGGATAAAGCAGCGACTCCACATCAAGTCGTTCTATGGAACGAGCCAAAATGCAGTATTCTCGCAGATTTGGATTGCCATCTGCGACTATCTGCTGATTGCCATTGCAAAGAAAGTCTATCATGTTGATCAAGATCTTTACATTTTATCGGCGGCCATCGGGAAAGTACTCTTTGAGAGAAAACCCTTAGGCGAGCTATTTGTTAAACCAAAACGTCTTCAGAATGACTCCGATGATGGTCAGCTGACCTTATGGGAAAATTTCTTTGGACAGTAGTGTTGATATACCTGAAATAATCATAGTAGATGATGTCACTTATAATGTTAAGTACATTGGAGATTGGGCTTTTGCGGAATGTAGCTCATTAGAGTCAATATCAATTCCTAAAAGCATCGAATCTATCGGAAGTTATTCTTTTTATTATTGTACATCCTTATCAACAGTGACATTAGTAGATGGCCTTAAGACAATAGGAAGTTCGGCTTTTTGGGGGTGCAATAGTTTAGATTCCATTTGTTTACCAAACACTTTGTTAGAGATAGGATGGAGTAGCTTTAAAAAAAGTAAGTTGAAAAAGATAGTAATAGGAAGAAATATACAAATGATTGGTGATGATGCCTTTGCTCTTTGTCGTATGTCCTCTGTGCATATCTCTGACATAAGAGCATGGTGTAATATAAATTTTAAAGGAGGAAGCAGCAATCCTCTTTATTTATCAGGAAAACTTTTTTAAAATGGAGAAGAATTGAGAAGCCTCAATGTTCCAGATGGAATTACTGAGATTCATGATTATGCATTTTACGGTTATAATGGTTTAGATTCTTTGAAATTACCTGATTCGGTAATAAAAATTGGGAAATGTGCTTTTTGTGGAGTACCTCTTCTTTCAGTGTCTTTTGGAGCAAACGTTGAAGAAATCGGTATGGAGAAATTTGAAGGATGCAAATTTGACTCTATTTTATTTCCTCAAAACTTAAAATATATTGGTATTGCTGCATTTAATCAATGCGAAAACCTTGTTACGTTAGAAATCCCCAATAGTGTGAAAGAAATAGAAGGGAGTGCCTTTATTAATTGTTATTCCCTTAAAAGTGTAATTTTGCCTTCAGATATTACTACAATTAAAGGCACAACCTTTTATGGTTGTTCAAACCTAACAACTATTAGAATCCCTTCGAAAGTAACATCAATAGAGGGGCAAGCTTTTGAAGGATGCAAGAATTTAACCGATGTATATTGTTATTCTGAAAAGGTACCAAGCACGGCCAATGATTCATTTAAAGATTCATACCTCGAATACGCTACACTATATGTACCAGAAACATCCGTTAATCTGTATAAAGCAACAGCTCCATGGAATCAATTTAAAGAAATTGTACCCATCACAGTCGATAAGTTTACATTGACATACATGGTGGATGGTGAAGTGTATAAATCGTATGAAATAGAATATGGCACGCCAATAACACCAGAGGTAGAACCAGAAAAAGAAGGATATACTTTCTCAGGATGGAGTGAAATTCCAGAAACTATGCCTGCTCACGATGTAGAAGTAACAGGAATATTCACAAAGGATATTTTAGGTCTGTGCGCCACCCCAACCATCATCGTTTCTGGCAATAAGATGATATTTGAGTGTGAGACACCTGGAGCTGAGTTCACCAGCTACCTTACATCATCTGAGGAGTTCTCAGGCGGCGAAGTGGTGATAGAGAACAAGGACAGGACATATACTCTTACCGTCTATGCCATTGCTCCAGGCTACGACCGTTCGGAGCCGGCAACCATGAAATTTATTATGAAGCAAGGTGACGTGAATGCTGACGGAAAAGTGGATGTATCTGACTATATCGGCGTGGCCAACATCATACTCTACGGGAATATCGACGGAAGCCAGCAGTAGATTTATTTACTTTTGTGCCGACTTCAGAAAAATGCAATAATTGCAAAAATAATAAATGACTGACAATATGGAAATCAGAAGAGGCCGATACCTGAACAGGCTGATAACCCACAAAGGAAACCAACGTGTGAAGATTGTGATTCTATAGAAAGAAAATAAATTGAAAAGGGCCTGTGGCTCGCCTATAGCTGTGCGGCATACCCTCGGAGGCTGGTTAAATGTTATCTTACTGGCAGCGAAGCATAACCAAACAGGCAGCGAGAGGTATACTCGTAGGCAAGTGAGCAGGAAGCGCATTACTAATGCGCCGTAAGCTCATTGCAAATGAGCCGTAGTTACATTATAAGTGAGCCGTAATTACGTCGCAAGCGGGCCGTAGTTACGTCGCAAGCGGGCCGTAGTTACGTTGGCAGCATAGCGAAAAAGGTATTTTTCCAACACCTCATACAAATGCTCAGAAACGTCGATGTACAGTGGGGTTTTGAGAGATGAGATGTTTTCTCAACACCTCATGAACACCTCATGAACACCTCATAAAACAACTCTTCTTTGGACATCTGTCACAACGGCTAAAGGGTAGGGCTGTGAATTGTTAAAAGACAAACTTTTTCGAAAATAATTGGGGAAAATATTGCAAACCGCACCCTTATTTTTGTATCTTTGCAACACGATTACGACATCTGTCGTAGGCAGGCAGAGGCCTGTCACTATGTTTAACCCAAAAACTAAACTAAATGACTAACAAAAACAATTCGAAATCCAACGATTTCAGTATTCAAGGAAAGTCGCTCGACGACTCAGTGGCCGGAGTGCTCATCGTCGAGCAGTATCTACAGGAGAACTACCTGTTCCGTCGCAACGTGCTGAACGGGAAGGTGGAGTTTGCAACCAAGCCGTCGGAGGGTGAGGCCTCCAGCTTCCGTCCGCTGACGCAGGCTGCGCTAAACAGTATTATTCTACGCGCGAAGCGCGAGGGGCTGTTCGAGGAGGGCAGTTCGAAAGCAGACATCGTGGAGTACGTGAACTCAGAGGACGTGGCTGAATACAATCCTGTCAGCACGTTTCTCAGCGAGCTGCCCCAGTGGGACGGACAGAACCATCTTGCGCAGCTCTTCAGCCGTCTACCTGGAGTCAGCAGCGAACAGCTGGGGTTTCTTGCTGTCTGGATGCGCTCGATGGTAGCCCACTGGCTGCAGATGGACATGTTGCACGGCAATGAGTGCGTGCCTACGCTCATCGGCCCGCAGGGCTGTGGCAAGACCACCTTCTTGCGCCGCCTGCTGCCCAAGGAGCTGCGCCAGTACTATCTCGACCACCTGAACCTCTCGAACAAGTTTGACAAGGAGATGGCGCTGACCAACAACCTCCTGGTCAACCTCGACGAGCTGGATGCCATCCGCCCCTCACAGCACGCAGCGCTGAAGCAGACACTCTCGAAGAGTAAGGTGAACGGCCGTCCCATCTACGGCTGCTCGCAGGAGGATCGTCCTCGCTTTGCGTCGTTTGCCGCTACGACGAACAACCCGCATCCCCTGACAGACGCTACGGGCAGCCGTCGCTATATCTGCCTGACTATTCCTCAGGGCCAGCTCATCGACAACACGGGCGACATCGACTACCAGCAGCTCTACGCACAGGTACTCTACGAGCTGAACGAACAGAAGTCTCCCTACTGGTTCAACAACGATGAGGTTGCGCGCATCCAGGAGATGAACCAGAACTATATGGAGCAGAAGGATATGGCCGGGATGGTGGGTGCCTGCTTCCGCAAGCCGAAGGATGGTGAGCCTGCGAAGACGATGGACAGCACACAGATGTTGGACATCATCCGTACCGCCTACCCCTCTTTAGTCGTCAACCACAGCGCGAAAGTTCACCTGGGCTTCGCGATGAAGGAGCTGGGCTTTGAGCATTTTGATCGCTGCCACGTAGCCTTCTACAAGGTGGTGCCACTCTTGAGGGCCGCCTGACATGAGGTGTTCATGAGGTGTTTGCTGAACACCTCATGAACACAACTCTTTTATACACAGTCTGTTGAGTCCGTTTGTATGAGGTGTCTGCAAAATGGTTTTCTGCTTCTCATCCTCCGAATCTGTACACTTTTTCCACTTCCCTTCCTCCGAATTAAAAATAATTTCGTATATTTGCAGCGCAAAAACAGTTGTATATGGATAAGGAAAACAAAGTGATACTCTATAAGGATGAGGAGGGCAAAGTGAGCGTGAACACGCGCTTTGCTGATGAGGATGTGTGGTTGACGCCAGCGCAGCTGGTGGAAATTTACCAATCGAGTAAATCTAACATCAGTGAGCATCTGACAAACATATTCAATGACCATGAGTTGGAGAAAGAACTGGTTGTTCGGAAATTCCGAACACCCACTCAACATGGTGCTATAGAGGGCAAAACGCAATCGCATGAGGTTTTGCACTACAACCTCGACGTGATTATTGCGTTAGGCTATCGTGTGCAGTCACCAATTGCTGTGCGTTTCCGTCGATGGGCCACACAGCGGCTCCACGAGTATATCCAGAAGGGCTTCACAATGGATGACGAACGGTTGAAACAAGGAGGCAGCCGCTATTTCCGTGAACTGCTACAGCGCATTCGTGACATCCGAAGCAGCGAGCGTAACTTTTATCAGCAGGTGACGGACATCTATGCTACGGCGACGGACTACGACCCAAGGGCCAAAATGACAAAGCTGTTCTTCGCAACGGTGCAGAATAAGATGCATTATGCTGTGCACGAGCATACGGCAGCGGAACTGATCTATGAGCGGGTGGATAATGAGAAGCCGTTTGTGGGTATGACCAACTTCAAGGGAAACTACGTTACGCGCGAAGATGTGAAGATAGCAAAGAACTATCTCACGGAGTTGGAACTTCAGCGTCTGAACCTGTTGACTTCGCAATTCCTGGACTATGCTGAATTTCAGGCATTAGAGCAGAATCCCATGACTATGGCCGACTGGATTACAGCTTTGGATGACCAAATACTGCACCTAAGGAAGAACATCCTTGAGGGTACAGGCACCGTAACGCATCAGGAAGCCATCGAAAAGGCTGAGCGTGAGTTTGAAATCTATCGTGAGCGTGAGATGCGGATGCTGGAGAGCGACTTCGACAAGGTGGTGAAGCAACTAAGAAAAATGAAGTCATAAGGCTGTATATCTGCTTTTCTGACCCACCCGGAGAGCATCGGGTACGAACGCCTTAAGGTCATCACCCTGCCCAGAGAGCTGGTGATAGATGAAACTATTGAATTAAGAATGTAGAATGTAGAATTAAGAAGTGTCGCCTATGGCGAGTAAGAATTAAGAATTTTGAACATCAAAACTTCTCGTTTGTTTTTGCGTGCAGGCGAGGATTTTTTGCTTATAGCGCAAGATGTTTTGTGTATAGGAACAAGGTGTTTTGCGTACAGGCAAAAGAGAATAATACGCCACCTCAGTCCTTGCAATCCTTACCATATATGACAGCAACCTACGGCCAACACCTCATAACTCTTAATTCCTACTCGGCGAAGCCGACACATCTTAATTCTAAACTCTTAATTCTAAACTCTTAATTGAACAGTTCAGTAAGCACAGGAAGGCTGCGGAGCTCAGGGAACTGGGGCAGGTGGAGACGGTAGTAGAGGATGATGACCTCGAGGATGCGGGTGCGCTCGTGGTGGTTGAGACGGAAGAGATGCATGGTGGCAAAGTCCATACGCATGAGCAGCCGGATATGGGCGGCCTCCTCGGGTTGCAGGAAATCGCGATGAAGGGGCGGATGTTCACAGAAGGCGGCTGCACGCAGGTCGAAATAGTCGCCCGTCTGCTCAAGATTGGGCTGAAAACCGAGAAAACGAGACAGACGCATGAGGAACACCAGATGGAAGTTGGCATAGTGGGCCTGACAGCTGTCGAGCCACTCCATTCCTGAGCGGATGTAGTCGAAGAGCAGCTCGTCGCGCAGCTCACCCCTGAGTGCATGGTACAGAAACTCAGCCACGAACAGGGCGATGGCCAACTTCGAAGGGTCGGACTGCAGGGTAGAGTAGGGGAGGAGGATGGACACGTCGCTCAAACGCTGCAACTGTTTGGTGGGTCGGATGTCGGTCTCAATATTTAACAAGGTGAGAGGCTGGAACAGCTGCTTGCGTACACGGCTCTTGCTCCCTCCATGAGCTGGCAGGGGCACGGCAAACGACAGCCGACCCTGACTGCGGGTGAACATATCGACGATGAGCCGATGGTCACCATAACGGATAGAATGGAGAACAATAGCCTCGGTTTTCTGCATCATGGCGGCGAAATTACACATTTTTCGCCAATAAAAAGCACTTTTTCAAAAGAAAATTTGGCTGGTCGGGAAAAAAGCAGTACTTTTGCACCCGCTTTTATGTAAAATGGCTAAATCAGCATACTGAACATAGTCAGAAATGCAAAAAGCACGGGGTCCCTTCGTCTATCGGTTAGGACGAGAGATTTTCATTCTCTAAAGAGGAGTTCGACTCTCCTAGGGACTACAACTCACGAATCTGACATCTGCGCAGGGATGCGCTACCAGCAGAAAGGCTGGGACACGGTGTCGGAGGACATGAAGAAGGTGGAAACCCCTTCAACAGGTCTGCTCAGGGCAGTCGGAAGACGCAAGACCCATAAGCTTTGAGTCATTAAACACATTAAACATTAAACATTTTAAAAGAAATGGCAAACCACAAATCATCGGTGAAGAGAATTCGCCAGGAGAAGAAAAGAGCACTGCACAACAAGTACTACGCCAAGACGATGCGTAATGCTGTTCGCAAACTGCGTGCTATGGAAAACAAGGACGAGGCTGTTGCACTCTATCCGAAGGTGCAGAAGATGCTTGACAAGCTGGCTAAGACGCACATCATCCACAAGAACAAGGCCGCAAACCTGAAGTCGAGCCTGTCAAAGCACATCAACAAGCTGGGATAAATAGTAAACCCTATCATAAGAGCAGGAGGCAGATAAACTCAAAACGAGTTGTCTGCCTTCTGTTGTTTTAGAGACCCACCCCAAAGACCCACCCCCGACCCCTCCCTGGAGGGAGGGGAGAGGGAGGGAGGGGGGAAGGGGGATGGGGAGAGGGGGAGAGGATAGGATAGAGGGGGAGAGGATAGAGGGGAAGAGAGTCAGAACATCTGACTGACGCGGCGGATGCCTTCTACCAGGACATCGACCTCTTCCTTCGTGTTGTAGAGGGCAAACGAGGCACGGACGGTGCCTGTTACCCCCAGGCGCTCCATCAGCGGATGGGCACAGTGATGGCCTGTACGGACGGCAATGCCAAGGCGGTCGAGCAGGGTGCCCATGTCAAGGTGGTGGATGTCGCCGACAAGGAAGCTGACCACCGCATCGCGTGAAAGAGAAGAGGAAGGACCGAAGATGCGGATATGGGGGATGGTCTGCAGCTGCTCTAAACAGTAGCGAGTGAGCTCCTGTTCGTGGGCGGCAATGTTGTCAAGACCTACATGGCTGATATAGTCGATGGCGGTAGCCAGACCATGGGTGGCTACATAGTCGGGGGTGCCTGCCTCGAACTTCAAGGGAGGACGCTCGAAGGTGGTATGTTCCCACGACACACGGTCGATCATCTCTCCTCCGCCCTGATAGGGTGGCAGGCGGTCGAGCCACTCCTCCTTGCCATACAACACGCCGATGCCCGTAGGACCGTACATCTTGTGGCCGCTGAAGGCAAAGAAGTCGCAGTCGAGCTGCTGCACATCAATGGCAAAGTGAGGGGCACTCTGGGCTCCGTCCACCAACACCGGGATGTCGTGTTCATGGGCTATGCGCACGATGTCGGCAACAGGATTGACCGTTCCAAGGACGTTGCTGACATGAGCTATGCTGACAAGCCGTGTGCGGTCGGAAAGATACGTTGCTATGGTATCGCTATCAGGCAACAGGCCGTCGTCAGTAATGGGCAGATGGCGAACGACGATGCCCCTTTTCTGTACCTGCAACTGCCAGGGGACGATGTTCGAATGGTGCTCCATATCCGTGACCAGCACCTCGTCGCCAGCCTGCATCTGCGATTCGCAGAAGGTCTGTGCCACGAGATTGATGGCTTCGGTGGTGCCACGTGTGAAGACTATTTCGGTTGTGGAACGGGCATTGATGAAACTGCGCACCCGTTCACGGGCAGCCTCATGCAGGTCGGTAGCCTGCTGTGAGAGGTAGTGCACTCCCCGATGTACATTGGCATTGACGTTGAGGTACTCCTCACGCATGGCATCGAGTACACAAAGGGGCTTCTGTGTGGTGGCTGCATTGTCAAGATAGACCAGCGGACGGCCATAGACTTCACGGGAAAGAATGGGGAAGTCGGAACGAAGGTCAGAGATGGGATACAAGGAAAGATGAGAGATGAGAGATGAGAGATGAGAGATGAAAGATGAAAAGTGAAAGATGAAAGATATGAGATGACTTGGGGCGGCACTGAGGTTGATATTCAGGGCGCTACTGAGGTTGGTATTCAGGAGGTTACTGAGCCTGGTCTTCAGGGCGCTATTGAGGTTGGTATTCAGGGCGCTACTGAGGTTGGTCTTCAGGGCGCTACTGAGGTTGGTCTTCAGGGCGCTGTGCCTGGTCTTCTGGGCGATGGCGGTCAAAGCGGCGAAGGAAGTAGTTGAAGGCTTCCAGGCCAAGCAAGACGAGGAAGGTGGCTGCTGCTGACAGCTCATACATGCCGGCTCCGCAGGCCAGTCCGATAGCTGCGGTGACCCAGATGCTGGCAGCTGTTGTCAGTCCGCGTACAGCATTCTTCTGAAAGATGATGGTTCCAGCTCCGATGAAGCCGATGCCACTGACCACCTGTGCTGCGATGCGTGACACATCGAGGCGGTGGTTCATCTCAGATGACAGGTCGTGATAGGCTCCACCCGGATTGAGCAGGTCGGTGAAACCGTAGGCTGAGATTATCATAAAGAGAGCCGAACCCAGGGCCACAAGGAAATGGGTCCTGAATCCGGCTGCTTTCTCACGATATTCACGCTCCAAGCCAATGGCACCACCCAGGAGTGCTGCCACCAGAATACGGAGGATAAAGTCGAGTGTCAAGGGATTAACGATTTACGATTTACGGATTTTCGATTTTCGATTTGCGTCAATCCTGAATCAGACACTCACCAGTCATGTCGGCAGGTTGCTCCAGTCCCATGATGTGGAGTATGCTGGGAGCGACGTCAGCCAGACGTCCGTCCTTCACGGTGGCACTGTTGTTGTCGGTGACATAGATGAAGGGAACGGGGTTCAGCGAGTGGGCTGTGTTGGGCGTGCCGTCAGGGTTGATGGCATTGTCGGCATTGCCATGATCGGCAATGATGATGGCCTCATAGTCGTTCTTCTTGGCTGTCTCTATGACGTCGCGGACACACTTGTCGACGGCCCATACAGCCTTGGCAATGGCATTGTAGACACCCGTATGGCCCACCATATCGCCGTTGGCAAAGTTGACCACGATGAAGTCGTACTGCTGTGTCTTGATGGCAGCCACCAGCTTGTCCTTCACCTCGTAGGCGCTCATCTCGGGCTTCAGGTCGTATGTGGCCACTTTTGGCGATGCCACGAGTATGCGGTCTTCGCCTTCAAAGGGCTTTTCGCGGCCTCCGTTGAAGAAGAATGTCACGTGGGCATACTTCTCTGTCTCTGCGGTGTGGAGCTGTTTCTTGCCCTGTGCCGAGAGATATTCGCCCAGCGTGTTCTCTACGTTCTCTTTGGGGAAGAGGATGTGCACGCCCTGGAAGGATGCGTCGTAGGGGGTCATGCAGTAGTACTGCAGTCCAGGGATGGTCTTCATGCCTTGCTCGGTCATGTCCTGCTGTGTGAGTACGATGGTGAGCTCCTTGGCACGGTCGTTGCGGAAGTTGATGAACACCACCACGTCGCCCTCTTCGATGAGACCGTTGACGCTGCTGTTGTGAATGGGCTTGATGAACTCGTCGGTCACGCCCTCATCATAGCTCTCCTGCATGGCAGCCACCATGTCGGCCGACTGCTTGCCCTCGCCCTTCACCAGGAGGTCATAGGCCTGCTTCACGCGTTCCCAGCGCTTATCGCGGTCCATGGCGTAGAACCGTCCCACGATGGAGGCAATGGCGGCGTCGTTCTGTGCGCAGACGTCGCTCACCTGCTGAATGAATCCCTTGCCGCTCTTCGGGTCGGTGTCGCGGCCGTCCATGAAACAGTGGACGAAGGTCTGGTTCTTCAGGCCGTAGTGCTTGCCCACCTCGATGAGCTTGAACAGATGGTCGAGGCTGGAGTGTACGCCGCCATCGCTCGTCAGGCCCATCAGATGCAGCTTCTTGCCCTTCTCCTTGGCGTAGGTGAAGGCAGCTTTCACCTGGGGGTTCTCCACGATTGAGTTGTCCTTGCAGGCGCGGTTGATCTTCACCAGGTCTTGATAGACAATGCGGCCGGCACCAATGTTCAGGTGGCCTACCTCGGAATTGCCCATCTGTCCGTCGGGCAGACCCACGTCCTCGCCGCTGGCGTCAAGCTGTGCATGTGCCGAAACGGCAGTAAGATAATCGAGATAAGGAGTAGGCGTATTGAAAATCACGTCGCCTCGTCCGTGCTGACCGATTCCCCATCCGTCGAGAATCATCAGAAGAGCTTTCTTTGCCATAGTTTTCTTGAATTTATTCCTTAAATATTCATTTTGTGAGTGCAAAGGTACAAAAAAAGGCAGACATCATGTCTTCTTCGGGAATTTTTTTGTATTTTTGCCCCCAGATTATTGACTTTAACCTATTAATTCGCGTATGAAAAGAGTCCTTATAGCATTGAGCTTGATGTTGTGGGCCACGGTAGATGCCGTGGCCGGGCCTGTGACTGCCGAGGCAGCGCGCCAGCAAGCCATCCAGTTCTTTGCACAGCGCGGACGTGCAATGACGTCGGCCGACGGCCTGCATCTGGCCCGTCGACATGCCCCTGCCGCCGGCAATATACAGGCAGGTGCCGCTTATTATGTGTTCAATGCCGATAAGGGCGGATTCGTCATCGTGGCGGGCGACGACCGTGCCCCCGCCATCCTGGGCTACAGCGACCAGGGACGCTTTGACGATGCCACCCTGCCCGAGAACATGCAGGCCTGGCTGCAGGGATATGCCGACCAGATGGAGTGGCTCGGGAACCACCCCGAAGCCGCCACAAGGCAGGGCGATGCCACTCCCGTGAAGCAACCCATCGCACCGATGCTTACCACGGAGTGGAACCAAGGCGCGCCGTATAACGCCATGTGCCCCGTGTTCGACGAGCAGCGCTGCGTCACCGGCTGTCTGGCCACCGCTTTGGCTCAGGTCGTGGCCTATCATGGCAAGCGAACCGGTCTGCCCAAAGGTCTCACGGCCGACATTCCTTCATACGAGACGACCGACAATGTCTATAAATTTACCGTCGATGGCGTGCCAGCTGCCAGCGTCACGTTTGACTGGGCCAACATGATTGACTCCTATTCGGGCGAGTACACTGACACTCAGAGCGATGCCGTGGCTCAGCTCATGCTCTGCTGTGGCGTCGGCAACCGCGAGAACTACCGTCCTACGTCGACCAGCGGCTGGCTCGACCGCGTGCCCAACGAGCTGAAGAGCTATTTCGGCTACGACGAGGGTACCCGCTGGCTGGCGCGCGAGAACAACTACACCCTGCACGAGTGGAACGAGCTGGTCTATAGCGAGCTGGTAGCCAACCGTCCCGTGCTCTACGGCGGACAGTCGTCGGGCGGCGGACATGCCTTCGTCATCGATGGCTACGACGGCAATGAGCTGTTCCACGTGAACTGGGGCTGGGGCGGCAACAGCAACGGATACTTCCTGCTGAGCATCCTCAATCCTGACGACAACAGCGGCATCGGTGCCAGCTCCACCAGCGACGGTTACAGCTTCGAGCAGGAAATCATCGTTGGAGCGCAGCCGGCCGGACAGGAAGGGGCACTTGGCGTGAGCGAAGAGATAGGACTGACGTGGAGTGACATCGCACTCAGCGGCGCCACGGGCATCAGCCTTACCTTTACCAACGCCACGGGCGTGAGCCGCTCCTTCGACTACGGACTGGCATGGGTCGGTGCCGACGGCAGCCTGACGCTCATCGGCGATGCTTCGACCACAGAGGAGCTGGCCGACAAGAGCACTTTCACCCCCACGCTGAATGTGCCGACCACACACGCCGCCGGCATGTATAAGGTGGTGCCCGTGAGCCGCGTGCTTGGCACCGATGCCTGGATAGCAACGAAGAACCCCAGCATCTTCTATGTGGAAGTGGTTTATCCCTATGCCGAGAGTGCACCCACATTGACGCTTCACCCTGTCAACAGCTTTGCCTGCGAGTCGGTGACCTTCCCCGGTTCGAAGTTTAAAGGCGAGTTGCAGCCCGTGGAGGTGACGCTGACGAACACGGGCGACGAGTTCTGTGGCGTGCTCTACCTCTTTGCCAGCACGACTGAGACGAAAGGCAAGTACCGAGCCCGCACGGGCATCACCCTGCAGCAGGGTAAGACCGATACCTTCACACTGGAGTTCACACCCGATGCCGTCGGCACATGGAACGTGTGGATAGCTACCGATGCTGCCGCCAGTAACCTGTTGGGAGACCCCACGACGATGACCGTCACCACCGCTGACCGTCCGCACGTGAGCAACATGATGTTCGCTTCGCTGGAGCTGCCCGATGCCAACCCTGCCTCGTGGAGCACCGACGTCGATGGTTATACCACCGTGGACGTCTATGACAAGGTCATAGATGTGAAGATCAGCGTGCAGAACGTTTCCGGAGCCGCCTTGGAGAATGTCACCTCCATCTTCTACATCAAGCGATACAACGAAGCCACCGACACCTGGGAACAGGTGGACAGGAAGCAGCAGGTGACCCCCTGGGCTTCGCTGCCTGCCAACGGGGTGGGGAAGTTCACCATGACTACTTTCAATCAGGATTTGGCAGCAGGCAATACCTATAGTCTGGAGCTATACTATAAGCTGGGCGGCGAAGAAGAATTTGTTGGCGACACCCGTTACCGCATCCGCCTGAAGAAGGGCTTCCCCGTGTGGGATCGTCAGGGCAGCAGGAGCTTCGTCGACGCTAGTGGTGGCGGCCCCGTGGTCATTGCCGACAATGTGCTGTGCGCCGACCTGTATCCGTTTGACTTCTCGGTGGACGTGACGCCTAATGCCAACCCCAACACCCTCTATCTGCTTGGAAGCACGCAGGATGTACCTACAAGTCTGACGGGGAAGAACGTGGTGAAGGGCTACACCGCCACCAACATTTCGCTGACCGACGATGGCGTCAACGGTTTCTTCACGCCCATCGACTTCACCGCCGAAGCCATCACCTACACCCGCACCTTCGACAAGGGCTACACCAGCGAGGGCAAGAACTGGAGCACCATCGTGCTGCCCTTCGCCGCCACGGGCTGTACGGCCAGGGTGGGGGCCGCTGACATCCCTGTGGACTGGTACCACAGCAGCAGCGAGACGGGCAAGAACTTCTGGCTCATGGCCTTTGCCGGCGAGGACGGTGCCACGGTGAACTACACCCAGGCCGCCGCGATGCAGGCGAACAAGCCCTATCTCATCGCCGTTCCCGGGCCTGAGTTCGGCGACCGCTGGGACATGCAGGATCTGCCTGTGACCTTCAGCGCCACCGATGCCGCCATCAGCGCTTCGGCGAACGCCGCTACTACCGGCAGCAGCCGCAAGTTCGTGGGAACGATGGTCACTACGCCTACGCTGACCGACATCTTCGCACTGAACGATGACGGCAACCACTTCACACAGCAGACAACGGCGGTGGCTCCCTTCCGTGCATACTTCACCACACCCGCCATCAGCACCCCCTACACCAGTCTGGATATCCGATTCCTACGTGCTGTCAGCGCCATCGACGGTGTGGAGGACAATCTCCATGGGACTGCGGCCGGTGATGCCTTGTACGACCTGCAAGGCCGTCGGATGGCCGATGGTGAACTGCCACGCGGCGTCTACATCCGCAACGGCAAGAAGATGATACGCTAAGCCAAGCACTCCGAAACAAGATTATTCATTCAAGCACACGACTATGAAGACAGCATATCAGAAACCGGACACCCAAGTCATTAGCCTTCACATCCGGCCAATCATGTTAGGCGGCTCCAATCGCCTCGATGATATAGGCGCTAATCCCGTCCTCCCTGGCATCGGCGCTCGTGGCTCCCGCTATTCGTGGGACGACGAAGAGGACGAAGAATAGGCCCTCGAGTCGTAACGCGGCCCGAAACGGAGCATAACATGTCGTGTTACGCTCCGTTTCGGGCCGCGTTGCAGCTTTAACAATTGTGCTTTGCTGGTGCCAAAGGACAGAAAGCACTGACTCGCGATTACTTCATGTCGAAGCCGATGCGCAGTCCGTTGTAGCTCTTGGCAATGTCGCCTACGGCCTGCACCTGGGCATTGCCGCTCAAGGCCGACATGGTCTGAAGCAGGGTGAGCAGCTTCGATGACTCGAAGAGTAGCGACAGGCCGGCGTTGCTCTTCTTGGCGTAGCAGTTCATGTTGAGCAGCAGTCCCTGCATCGTAATCTTAGCCGTCTTCTCGTCGTAAGTGTAGTTTCCGTTCCAGCTCTTGCCAGCTATCTTGGCGCTGAAGGTGCCGTCCTGGTTGAACGTCACTTGGGTGTTGCCGCTCTTGATGCCTACCTTCTGGAATGAAGGCGACAGCTTCGACTTGATTTCTGCGGCTACAAGCTCACCGCCGGCCTGTGCCAGCAGCTGGTCGCTGGTGAAGGCGCATCCCGGCTGGTAGTATTTCCATGTGCCAACCAGATCTTTCTGTGTGGGAGTGCTGGCGCCACCCAGTACGCTGGTGAGGATGTTGCCCATGGCATCGGGGTTGACTTCAGTGCCAGTGGCCTGGCCCAGTACGTTGCCCAGCACGGCACCGCCCAGCTGGCCCCATTGGTTGTTGGTAGAACCGCAGCCTGCCAGCATCAGCGTGGCAGCTGCCATAGCGAATAATGTCTTTTTCATGTTGTTTGATGTTTAAGTTTGATGAATATAATAAAATGGTTCTGTCTCTGTTCAGGGTATGACCTCAAGCATATAGATGGCATCGAGCGACCACATGGCAGCGTCGTTCGTCGATAGTTCTGTGGCGGGGCGCAGCAGGCTCTGCCACACCACGCCTTTTCGCTCGGGATCGCGGTCGTGCCAGGCAGCATAGGCATCGAGCCGGCGCACGGGGAACCTGTTCCTGCTGATGCTCAGGGCGTTTTCGCGGTAGCTGCGGGCAAAGTCGAGCCAGACGTTCTCAAAGGGGTGAGGGGTGAGGGGTGAGGGGTGAGAAACGAGGGGTAACAGCTCGTTCATCACCTCGAAGCCGCCCATGATGGTGGTGAGGTGGTTGGTGTGGCGCAGGTCTGCAGGGCCGTCATAGCTCATGCGGCCAGTGGCAGGGTCATAGCCCCACGCCTTGTTGCCGGTGAAGAGTCCGTGGGGCATCTGTGCCGCCGACTCCAGTCCGGCCCATATCTTGTCGCGATAGTGGGTGTTGCCTGTTCGTTCCCATTCCGTCAGCCAGTTGCCGGCATAGGCCAGCCAGTCAGGGCCGAAGCGCAGTCGGGCGGGTGCTGAACAGGGGTATTTCTCGCGCGGCTCTGCCAACCTCATGGGGTCGAGGTGATAGAGCAGGGTGTCGCAGTCGGTCTGTGCGTGCATCAGGTCGCCCGTACGCTCGTCGCAAGTCAGATAGTAGTAGAAACGGAGGAAGGCCGACTGCGAGATGCGTGCCTCCTTGGCTCCGCAGCCCCAGTGGCTCACGTTGTGGCGGCTGCCCAGAGGAGCCAGTGGGCCTATGTGGTAGGTGTCCACCTCGCTGTTGTGGCGGGTCATCGCCTCGGCCATGCGCCACACGTCCTTGTCGGCCGTCCTCAGGAAACTGTACCACAGCCACATGGGCGTTCCCAGCTCGGTGTTGTCCCACGCGTAGCCGCCCACGTCGTAGCGCCATTCTTGCCGCTCCATGTCGAAGGCGTGCATCACGTCGCCGTAGTTCCAGAAGCCGTACCACTTGCGGCGCTCCACCTCGCTCTTATAGATGTCGAGGTATTCGCCGAGGCGTCGTTCCACTTCCTCATGGTGCGACGGCAGAGCCCAGAGACCGAAGGCCCGCTTCTGGTGCAGGTATTCGGGCGTGGGCAGCAGGCGGTAGTCGCCCGAATGAGCATCGTAGTCGGGGCGTGCTCCGCTGTAGGGCAGCAGCCAGAGGGTGCTGGTGCGGGCTATGCCGTAGGGGGTGCTGAGCCCTTCCTGCACGTCCTCGTAGCTGGCCATCAGGCCGTGGGCCACGGTGTCGTAGTGGCAGAGGTTCATCGGCTCGGCCTCGGGCGACCACAGGTACATCGTGAGGCGTGCCTCGTCAGAGCGAGCTCCGTCTATCTGCATGGTCGAGGGATAGCTCTGCCAGAAGTCCTTCAAAGCGACGCCCAGTCCGCCATCGGTGTCGCCCACGAAGGCAAAGCCTGGCGAGCGATTGCCGGTGAAGGTGCCTATCCATGGCGTTCCGTTTATGGCGCTCTGTCCGTGCCCGGCAGTTTGCTCGCTGGATGTCCCGGTGGGCAAACCATCGGACACGGACATGTGCAGGCAGCCGGAGATGGCACGCTTGCGCAGGGTGAAGGCGTTGTCGGTGAGCTGGGAGAGGCGGAATCCGTCCCAGGCGGCCCAATCGGTGAGCAACGCCTGCCCCCGCACGTCGAACGAGTCGCGTGGCGGTATGCGCTGGTAGTCCATCTGTAGGGCCTGCCAGTTGATGATTTCGGGGAAGCTGCGGCGGCGCGAAGAGTCGGCACTCGGTCTGGGTTGCTGACCACGTGTCTGCGGCTTGAAGGTGATGAGCGGCGAGCGTCCGTCGAGCGGCTGCACTGGCTCGTGCCACAGCGAGTCGCCGTCAAGGGCGAAGGCCACGTGGCGGTTGTACGTCTCTGCCCGCATGGGAACACGGAACTCCACGCCTAAGGCGGTGATGAAGTCGCGGGTCTGTTCTCCGTTGTAGACAAACGAGTGCACCATCTTCACCTGTTCGGAGTCGCGCCAGAAGTAGAGCCGCAGCGTGAAGGGCAGCCAGCGGCGGCCGTCGCTGCCCACGTGGTAGCCGTCGGCTCTGACGACTGCCGAGACGTTACCGGCACGTTCCAGCGTAAGCCGGTCAATCTGCGACGTGAAGTTGTCGACTGTGGTTGAAGCCACGAGGCGTGCGCTGCCCCCAACTTTCAGACCATCGATGAACAGACTGTCGATGATGTTACCCCCCTGTTTGGGCAGGAATGCCTTCGTGCGCTGGGTGCTGATGACAAGCTGGCTGCCCGTGTCGCTGACGTCCATGCCGTGTTGCTGGCGCATCTTCTTGTCCTGCTTCATAAGGACGGGAACGGTGAGGGGGGGGGATGTGGTGGTGCTGACGCCAATCCATTTCGCCGAGCCGTCGGGCCAGGTGGCCATCACCCAGCTGTCGGTGGTGGCGGTGTTGTATACATCGCTGGCCTTCAGTTCGCCAGGAGCAAAGGGCACGCCGAAGGTTACTGGCTGGGGCGCACTTGGTTGTGGGCCAAGCCAATAGAGGGGTATGCCGGCAGATTCTGGCTTTACCGGCATCATGCGGAAGTTGGCGATGCGTGTGTGGGAGAGCGTGGTGCGGAAGCCGAACCAGCCGTTGCGCAGCGGCTCGGGGTCGAGATAGTCGACCAGCAGCTGTCCGTCTACGTAGAAGCGGGTTCGCCCCTGCTGTGTGGTCTCCACGCGCCAGTGGTACCAGTGGTTTGGCTTCAGCAGGTGGTCGGCATCGGTGTATTCCTGCCATACAGGAGGCACCTTGCCTCCGCCCTCGTAGCGGCGGAAGCGGGTGGTGGTGTTATGGTTACCACCATAGCCCACGTAGTACATCTGCAAGGCGTAGCAGCGGCCGAAGATGCCCCTGCGCTCGTCCATGCGGCGGAATACGCTCTGTCCCAGTGTGTCGCTGGCCATCCAGAAGCAGTTCATGTCGCTCAGCCGGTCGCCCTCGCGCCCTTCGTCCACCACCATGGCATCGTATTCCACGGCCATGCCTGCCTGAACGGGCTGGCGGCGCCACAGCGTCAGTCCCTTGGGAGCTAGCAGGTCGCAGGTGTCGCCGAGGAAGGAAACGCGGTAGTCGGGCGATTCCGACTCCACCGTCCAGTATTTCTTGAACGAGCGCTGGTTGAGTCCCGAGGGCCAGTCGCTGTCGGCCCATGCGGCTGACGCTACTGTGGCCAGGAGAGCCAGGAGCAGAAGATGGCGTAGCGGGTGATTTGTCATTGTCGTAGTTGGGCTTTAGTGGGTTGGCTGTTGTAGAGGCGGCTCATGGTGTCGGACTTCTGGTGCAGGTAGTCAATGAATTCAGAGGGGGCAATGACGTCGATATCCTCGAACAGTCCCATCACGAACCGGCCTATGCCCACGAACGAGCATACCGGCAGGCAGCACATCCAATGGTCGGCACCGTCCTGTTTCAGATAGCGTGTCGCACGAGGGTACTCCTCACGCAGCACGCTGGCAGCCAGGCGCCCCATGCGAAGGGTGACGTTCGTCTGTTCCTCTGAGCTGAACATGAACACGTCGGTGTTCAGTTGGCGATGGCACTCTTCGCAGGCCCAGGCCAGGTCGAGCAGCTTCACGCTCTGTATGCGCGACAGCTTGAACGTCTTGTTCATCTGTGTCGACGGCTCGTAGCAGCGTACCTCCTGCTGATGGTTCATAAACAGGAAAGGCTCCACTACGCGGTCGCGCTGGCTGTTGCTGTGGGGCGATGTATAGCCCTCGAGCACCACCGTGCGCCGCTGACGAATGGCCTGGTAGAGCACCGTCGCCACGGTCGAGCTGGTGGGGTCGGCTGCGAGCTCCATGGGCGGCAGTGCCGTGGTGTCGCATAGTTTGCCAATACGTTCCAGCCACTCCGACTTGCGGCTGATGCTGTAGTAGGTATCGTGCTTCTCAACAATGAAGCCGGCGTCGCGGAAGAACTCCAGGTAATAGTACAGGTTGCGCCGCGATATGCCCAGCCGGTCGCAGAGGTCGGGCACCGTGTAGAAACGGTTCTCAATCAGCAACAGTATGAGTTGCATTTCGCGCTCCAGCTTGTCGTGTCTCATCTGCCAGGTTCTTTAATGCCGCAAAGGTATGAATTTTTTTTCAAAGTGCCTACACTTTTGTGAGGTTTTTCAGAGGAGGGGGGCGTTGGTGGATAATCGCGGGGCTGCGTCGATGACGCAGCATAGACGAAGGTAACGGCAAAGAAGCCCTTATATGTCGAGGGTTGGGATGGGGATTAGCCTATCATCTTCTGTTCGGGGAGGAAGGGTTTCAAGTTGTCGAGGCCCATCCCCTCAATGGCGGCGCGTATGAGGAAGGCCTCCGAACATTTTCTGGGCTCATTGCCAATTTTCTTCACGAAGTAGCGGCCGGCTTCGAGGAGCGAGCGCTTCGGCACCAGTCCGATGATTTCGGTGCCGGTGACGCGATAGCCCCTGAGCATGGCGCGGCGACACACCTCCTCGTAGGCCACGTGGAGGGGTGTGACGTTGATGTTGGTGATGTTCATCGACACCTGTGCGATGCCATACTCCTCAATGTACCAGCCGATGGCCTTGGTGCACCTCAGCGAGCCAGGCTGACCGGGGCGCCCTTTCTCGCGAACGTCGCAGGCTATGGCCTTGGCCACGGCCGTGTCGGTGGTATTCAGGTTCCAGTTCACGGCTATGAGAAAGTCGCGTGCACCCACGGTGGTGCAGCCGGTTCTTAAGATGTGTGAGCTATCCGATGCAGGCGGCATGAAGTCGGGCCGCTTCTCGGGGTCGGCCAGCTTCTCGGCCAGTGCCTCATACTCACCGGCCCGACAGACGGCCAGATTGCTGAACTGGGGCCGCAGGGCGGCTGCCTCGTAGCAGTAGCAGGGTATGCCGGCCTCTGTGGCTAAGCGCTGAGCCAGCTGTCGGGCCAGCAGGGCGCACTCCTCCAGGGTGATGCCGCTGACGGGTATCAGGGGCAGCACGTCGGTGGCACCCAGTCGTGGGTGTGTGCCGTGGTGTTGGCGCATGTCTATCACCTCGCCTGCCTTCTTCGCTCCTTGGAAGGCGGCCTCGCACACTGCCTCGGGGCTTCCTGTGAAGGTGACGACGGTGCGGTTTGTGGCATAGCCTGGGTCAACGTGCAGCAGGTTGATGCCCGCCACGCTCTCGATGGCGTCGGTTATCTGCTTCACAACATCCATGTCGCGGCCCTCGCTGAAGTTGGGCACGCATTCAATGATTCGCTGTTCCATAATTGCGCTTGTCTCTTTACGCCACAAAGGTACGAATAAGCGGGCGAACAGCAAAGGAAATAGTCATTTTTCTTCAGATGCAGATGCTATCCTTACAGCTGGTAGCGCAGTTGCAAGCCGAGGTCGGTCTTCGTCGGGTGGTCGATCTGCTGCAGACCGTTGCCGATGACCTGGCGGTCGAAGAAGTGGGTGAGTCCCAGCTGTGCCGTGAGCTGCAGGTGTCGCCCCAGGGTGGCTTGTGCCGTCATCGACAGGCGCAGGCCCTCGCCGTAGTAGGTGGGGAAGCTGATGTCATGGGGCAGCTGGTGCTCGTACACGTATAGTCGGCTTTGGTAGTCATCGGTGTGGAAATAGGCAGTCATGGCGTTTGCCTTAAGCCAGCGGCGGCTGAACTGTGCGTGCTGACTGAGCATCCACCCGTATGAGGGCTTTAGGTAGAAAGCCCTGACGCCATCGGCCTGCGTCTTCAACGACCATTCGTGGCTTATGGCATACGATGCGAAAAGGCGGGCCCGGTGGGTGTTGTTGGCCACGAGACCATTGGTGGCATCGTTGCCGTCGCGCTGTCTGAGTCTTGAGCGCCAACGGGCCTGGACACTCCAGCGCTGCTGCTGCCAGGTGGCTTGCAGCGACAGGTCGACGGCGTCCGACGTCTGCGACACCAGATAGCGTGCCCAGGGGAAATGGGCATAGTCGGCATAGGCTTGCAGGTAGAGATGGGCCAGGGGGTTCCACCGTGCCCCGAGGTAGATGCCGCTCTCGTTCTGCACCCGTCCGCCTTCGCTGAAGGCATGGCCGTGAAGGGTGGTGTAGCGGTAGCTGTAGAAGCGCTGCACTGCCATGAGCGTGAGGCGTTCGGTGGTACGCAGGCTCAGGGCGTTGATGGTGGCCAGATGTCCGTTGCGGTCGGTGGCGGTCTCGCCGCTCAGTGACAGGCGGAAGTGGGTGTAGGAATAGCTCAGGCTCAGGTTGGCGAAATTGGTGCCGTGGGCCCAGTGGCGGCGGAAGAGCGACCGTCGGTTGGGCTCCAACGAGCGGTCCAGGTGGGTGACGACGGCGTGCAGACCCAGACTGAGCCTCTCGTGGCGGTAGACGGTCGACAGTCCGGCAGCGGTCATGTGGGTGTTACCTTTCTTGGCCATCTCGGCAGGCGTGCGGTGGTAGCCGCTGGTGGTGAGCGTGGTGGCCGAGCCATCGTCAGCAAGCGTGGCATCGATGGGCCTGTAGGATACGAAGGGCGTCAGCGTGAACCGTTGGCCCAGCGCCAGTGTGGCAGCAGCACCAAGTAAATAGTCGGACTCTGAGCGCGACGTGTGGCCTCGCAATGTCTGCACCGTGCGCCCCTGACTCTGCAGCATAGCCTGTTTGCCAAGCGAAAAGCTTTGGCCCATAGTCAGACCCATGCCTGCCGACAGACGGTATTTTCCTACTACGGCCCGTTTGACGAAGCCGAGGTCGTCCAGCTGAATGAAGTAAGAGTAGTTGTCGTAGCCCCAGCGGTTGCCATTGGCCAGAAAAGGCTCACCGGCATCCTGTGCACCGATGAGCGCGGCCTTCATGTGACCGTTATGGCTGGCGTACTCGTAGCGCAGCTCGTGGCGGTAGCGGTAGCCCAGGTAGCCGTTGCGGTCGCCCCGTCGACTGTAGAAGGGCAGGTGGGCGGTGGCGGTGAGGGTGTGGCCAAGGCGTCGGTCAGACCGCCAGGCACGTGATGCCAGGGAATCGGTTGACGGTCGGAAATAGGCGGAATCGAGTGAAGGGTAGGGATGGCTGTGGTCGTGGGACGAGTCGGTCAGGGTGCCATCCACGAAGACAAAGAACGGCAGCATGCGTAGCTGCACGTGGTCGAGCGACCTGATCATGCGCAGCTCGCCCAGCGACCGCATGGGGCCGTAGCGGTCAAGATATTCGCGCATGTCCATCACCTGCTGCGCCGAGAGGAAGGGCAATTGCTCTAGCTCCTCGCGCGAGGCACGGTTCAGGTCTAAAGGGTGTTCGGAGAGTTGCTCCAGCAGGTCATAGTCGGCCTCGGCGTCATCGTCGTCGGATTGGTCAGGGGCGAAGGTCATCAGCTCCTCGTAAACCTGCTGCCACGACTGGGCATCGTCGGTCTGTGCCCAAACCGCTGACGCTACGAAGACAAGGAGCAAGAGGAGGTGGTGGCGCATGGCGATGGGCTACAGCAGGTCGAGGCACCGCTCGATGAAGATGCCGCGTTTATAGTCCACGTCGTCGCGGTTGCGGTCTATCATCTCGCTCACCACGTCCATGGCGCGACGTGTGCTCTCGGAAAGAGGTTTGCCGTTCATCAGACTGCCGATGAGCACGGCCGAGAAGATGTCGCCCGTGCCGTGGAAGAGGCCGGGAATCTCCTCGTAGGGATGGAAGAAATAGCTGTCGGTATCGGCATCGTAGCCGCATACGTGGTTCTGCCCGTCGATGATGCTGCTGGTGATGATTGCCGAGTGAGCGCCTATCTGCACCATGCTGTCGAGCAGGTGGCGGCCTTCGTCGCGTGTGATGCCACCCTGCATGAAGGGCACACCAGCCAGAAAGCAGGCCTCGGTGTAGTTGGGCATGGTGAGATGGGCCACGCTCACCATGTGCCGCATCAGCTGCACTTGCTGCTGGGTGATGCCGTTGTAGAGGCGGCCGCCATCGCCCATCACCGGGTCGACGAAGACGGTGCATCCCTCCTGGGCTTGTGCCTGACAGTATTCGGCCACCAGCTGCGCCTGAAGGGGATTGAACATCAATCCGGTGCAGATGGCGTCGAAGCGAAAGCCGAGGCGTTTCCAGATGGGAAACACGCGGCGCATGTACTCGGTGGTGTCGAGCTCGGTGAACTCACCGTAGTCGAGCGTGTTGGATACCAGTGCCGTGGGCAGGTTGAACGCCGGGATGCCCATGTAGGAGAGGATGGGCAGCATGGCCGCCATGCCCACCTTGCCGTAGCCGGCCACGTCGTTGATAAGCAGTATCTGTTTCAATGCTTGGTGCTTGGTTCTTAATTCCCGATAAGCGCTGCCGACAATCGTCAACGCCTTCTCCTTAGAAGGGCTGGGCGCTGAGACACTTCAGGTTCTTCTCAAGCTGAGCCGGACTGCTGGCCCCCACCAGTACCGACGTGACGCCACGCTGTGCCAGAATCCATGCCAGGGCCATCTCAGCCAGCGACTCGCCGCGGGCGGCAGCCTGTGCGTTGTAGGCCTTCAGACGTTCCAGCAGCTCGGGTGTGAGCATACTCTCCTTGAGGAATTTTCCTTTCGACATGCGCGAGTCCTCAGGTATGCCGTTCAGGTAGCGGTCGGTGAGCAGTCCCTGAGCCAGCGGCGAGAATGAGATGAAGCCCACACCGTTGTCGGCACAGAAATCCATGATGCCCGTCTCCTGCGGCTCGCGGTCGAGCATGTTCAGACGGCCCTGGTAGATGAGTAGGGGCACGTCGCGCTGCTTCAGGTATGTGTAGGCCGTGCGAGTGGCCTCCAGGGGCCAGCGCGAGATGCCCACGTAGAGAGCCTTGCCGGCGCGTACGATGTCGACCAGTGCCTGGAGTGTCTCTTCAAGCGGTGTCTTGGGGTCGTAGCGGTGGCTGTAGAACAGGTCGACATAGTCCAGGTGCATCCGTTGCAGCGACTGGTCGAGGCTTGCCATGAGGTATTTGCGCGAGCCCCAGTTGCCATAGGGGCCGGGCCACATGTCGTAGCCTGCTTTTGAGGCGATGAACAGCTCGTCGCGGTAGGGGCGGAAGTCGTCGTCCATCAGGCGGCCCATGGTCTCCTCGGCCGAGCCGTAGGGTGGGCCGTAGTTGTTGGCCAGGTCGAAGTGCACCACTCCGTGGTCGAAAGCATAGTGGGTGATTTGGCGTGCACGCTCATAGCTGTCCACGCCCCCGAAGTTATGCCAGAAGCCCAGGCTGACGCGCGGCAACATCACGCCGCTGTGTCCGCACCGTTCAAACTTCATGCCCTCGTCGTAGCGTTGAGGAGCTGCGTTGTATCGTTCCTTCAAGTCCATAAGAATTGTTAAATGCTATTAAGTCCCTATCAAAGGTATATGTTCCCGTTATGTCATTGGCATTATCGGTTGCTACGTCGCGCTTTCTCCATGGCGTTCTCAGCCCATTTTATGCGCAGGCTGGCTTTCTCGCGGGCATCCTTTGCCCAGCGCAGGCGTGTCTGTGCCTTGTCGGCGGCATCCTTTGCCCACCGGGTGCGTGTCTGCGCCTTGCTGCTGTCGCCTCGGCGCGTATAGTATTCGGCATCGCGCAGGTAGTCTTGAGCCTGGCGGTTGTAGTAGTCGGCGTCGCGCTCGTAGCTGTCGGCCTGGCGGTTGTAGTAGTCGGCCTCGCGCATATAGCTCTGCGCTTGTCGCATATAGTAGTCGCTGTTCTGAGCGAGAGAAGTAGCGGTTGTTGCCAGGAGCAGGAAAAGCATAAGGGGGAGGACGCGTTTCATAGGCTAAACGGATGAAGTTGGACGACTCGGATTCGAACCGGGAATGACAGAACCAAAACCTGTAGTGTTACCATTACACCATCGTCCAAGATTAGAAAAGGACAGGCGATTTCCGTTCCTTCTCACGGAAATCGCCTGCAAAGGTAGTGCTTTTTTATGAAACTTCCAAATGTTTTCCCTACTTTTTGCGGATGTGCTGCGGTGGGTGCAGGGGTGGCTGCATCGGTGATGCAGCATAGAGGACATGCTGCGCCTGTCGGTGATGCAGCATGGGGGATGTGCTATGCCTGTCGGTGATGCAGCATGGGGGACGTGCTATGCCTGTTCCGCGTGCTGGGCAAAGGCGGCCGCTTCGGCAGCGGCGATGATGTCTTCGCGCGACAGCTCACTGGGGTTGTGGGTGATGTCGGAGAGGTCGAACTCGTCGTCGTCAGTGGGTGTGGCCGGGGCAGCGCCGGGTGTGGTCGAGCGGCTGTCGGCATCGGTGCTTGCCGGGGCGAAGTCGTTGCCGTCCACCAATTCTTCACTGTCGGTGTCGGCATGGTGCTCCTGCTCAATGATGAAGTCTGTCTTCTCGGCCTCCAGATTAGGGGCAGTGGCGGTGGGCATCTCCTCCATCTTGGTGCGTTCGCTCTTCGACAGGAAGATGGCATCGATGAATTGTGGCTCGCGGCGCAGGCGCTGCAGGGTTTCTTTCGACGCTGTTTGCTGGGCCTCTTTCTTCGAGTAGCCCTGTCCTGTGCCACCTTCCACGCCTTCGAGGCAGACCTGGAACCCGAACACGGGCGACCCCTTGTCGTCCTTCGCCTGCTTCATCATGCGGAACTCCAGCCTCACGCGGTTCTTCTGTGTCCACTCCAAGAGCTTCGACTTGAAGTTCACCTCTTTGTAGGCCACCTTGTCGATGTTCACCATTTGTTGCAGGATGCGTTTCTCCATGAAGCGCATGACGGCATCGTATCCTTGGTCCAGATAGATGGCTCCCACGAGCGCCTCGAAGGCGTTGCCGGCCATGTAGCTGTTGTGCGAGCGTTGCTGCTGTTCGTTGTACTGTATGAGCTCGATGAGCCCCATCTCCTGTGCCAGCTTTCCCAGCGATTCGCGGCTCACCAGCTTCGAGCGGGTGTTGGTGAGGAATCCCTCGCGCTTGCCCTCGAAGTGTGAGAAGACGATGTGCCCCACGGTGGCGTCAAGCAGGGCGTCGCCAAGGAACTCCAGCCGTTCGTTGTTCAGCGGACGGCCCTTCTCGTTGCGCTGTCCCGAGCTCTTGTGGGTCAGTGCCTGCTTGTAGAAGCTGATGTCGTGTGGATAGAAGCCTATGACCTGATACAGCGAGCGCCGCAGTTCCTGATCTTTCAGGAACGGCAGGCGCAGGCGGTCAATGATATTTCTGAAGTTCATGCTTATCCAACGTACTTCTTGAACACCACGCAGGCGTTGTGTCCACCGAAGCCGAAGGTGTTACTCAGGGCAGCACGCACGGTGCGCTTCTGTGCCTTGTTGAACGTGAAGTTCAGGTTGTAGTCAATCTCGGGGTCGTCGTCACCTTCCTCGTGGTTGATGGTGGGCGGCACAATGTCGTTCTTCACGGCCAGCACGGTGGCCATGGCCTCTACGGCACCGGCAGCTCCAAGGAGGTGGCCCGTCATCGACTTAGTCGACGAGATGTTGAGTTTGAAGGCGGCGGGACCGAACACTTCCTTGATGGCCTTGGCCTCGCTGATGTCGCCCACGTGTGTCGACGTGCCGTGCACGTTGATGTAGTCAATATCCTCGGGCTTCATCTCGGCATCTTCCAGAGCGTTCTGCATCACCAGCTTGGCACCCAGACCCTCCGGATGCGAGGCGGTGATGTGGTGGGCATCGGCGCTCATGCCGGCACCGGCCATCTCGGCGTAGATCTTGGCACCACGGGCCTTGGCGTGCTCCAGCTCCTCCAGGATGAGACATCCGGCACCCTCGGCCATGATGAATCCGTCGCGGCTGGCGCTGAAGGGGCGGCTGGCCTTCTCCGGCTCATCGTTGCGGGTGCTCAGGGCGTGCATGGCGTTGAAGCCGCCTACGCCGCTCTCGCAGATGGCTGCCTCGGCACCACCGGCCACGATGACGTTGGCCTTGCCCAGTCGGATCAGGTTGAAGGCATCTGCCAGTGCGTTGCTACTGGAGGCACATGCGCTCGACGTGATGTAGTTGGGGCCGTGGAATCCATACATGATCGATATCTGACCGGCAGCGATGTCGGCAATCATCTTCGGGATGAAGAAGGGGTTGAACTTCGGACCGTCTTCCAGATGCTGGCCGTAGTAGGTGATCTCGTCCTGGAAGGTCTTGATGCCGCCGATGCCTACTCCGTAGACCACACCGATGCGGTCCTTGTCGACCGTCTCCAGGTCCATGCCGCTGTCCTCAACGGCCTGCTTGGCTGCAATCATGGCCAGCTGAGTGTAGCGGTCCATCTTGCGGGCCTCCTTGCGGTCAAGATACTGGTTCACGTCCAGGTTCTTCACCTCGCAGGCAAATTTCGTCTTGAACAGGGTGGTATCAAAACTTGTAATAGGTGCTGCACCGCTGACGCCGTTGACGAGGTTCGTCCACATCTCGTCGGGGGTGTTGCCCACGGGAGTCACTGCGCCCAGTCCTGTTACAACAACTCTTTTCAGTTCCATAGTATTAAATAAATGTAGAATAAAAAAAGAAGAATGAAAAATGAAGAATGAAGAACTTGCTATCACCATCGAGCGGCAGCAAATTCTTCATTCTTCATTCTTCATGCTTCATTCACGAATGTTTTTACTTTGAGTTCTCCTCTATATAGGCAATAGCGTCGGCCACGGTGCCAATCTTCTCAGCCTTGTCGTCGGGGATGGAAATACCAAACTCCTTCTCAAACTCCATGATGAGCTCAACGGTATCCAGAGAGTCGGCACCCAGATCGTTTGTGAAACTTGCTTCGGGCTTCACCTCAGCCTCGTCAACACCCAGTTTGTCTACGATAATAGCCTTTACTTTGCTTTCAATTTCTGACATGATAATTCAATTTAATTTTGTTAATACTAATGTTCGTTCTAAAGTTGATTTCTTCAAATCGGGTGCAAAGTAACACAATTTATTTCACTTACGCAAACTTTTCGTTAAAAAAAAGTCCTCTGTGTGCACACACAGGGGGCAATTGTGCAAGAATTTGACTTATATCTTGTCTGGTTGACACTTTTTTCTTAACTTTGCAGCCGTTTGGGCCGACGCACTCATGTGCCCAAGAAATGATGATGCAGAAGACAGACCGTCAGATCCTTGCCCTCGCCCTGCCCAGCATCGTGCAGAACGTCACGGTGCCGCTGCTGGGGCTGTGCGACGTCACCATCATGGGACATGTAGGTGGCGCCGAGAGCATCGGCGCCATTGCCGTGGGGTCGATGGTGTTCAACGTGGTCTACTGGCTCTTCGGCTTTCTGCGCATGGCCACCAGCGGCCTCACGGCGCAGGCCTTCGGTGGTGGCCGCATGGATCTGTCGATGGCCTGTCTGCGCCAGGGGCTCCTCGTGGGGCTGGGTGCGGGCCTGCTGTTCGTGCTGCTGCAGGTGCCGCTGCGCTCTGTGGCGCTGTGGGCCATGCAGACACCCGCCGAGGTGCAGCCTCTCGTCACCACCTATTATAATATATGCGTGTGGGGGGCGCCGGCCGTGCTGGCCCTCTACGCCCTTACAGGGTGGTTCATCGGTATGCAGGACACCCGCACACCCATGCTCATCGCCGTGGGGCAGAACGTGCTCAACATCGGTCTCTCCCTCACCTTCGTCGTGGCCTTTGACATGGGCGTCGGCGGCGTAGCCCTTGGCACGCTCATAGCCCAGTGGGCAGGCCTCGGCGGGGCGCTGGTGCTCTTCGCCACGCGGAGCCGTCGCCACGGCCTTGCGCTGAGCCACCTGTGGCGGGGCCACGCCACGTTCGTGCTGCGCCACCTCACCATCTATGGCGACATCTTCCTGCGTACCGTCTGCCTCGTAGCCGTCAACCTCTACTTCACCTCCTCCGGGGCAGCACAGGGGTCACTGGTGCTGGCAGCGAACACACTGCTCATGCAGTTCTTCATGTTCTACAGCTACATCATGGATGGCTTCGCCTTCGCCGGCGAGGCACTGGCCGGACGCTACCTCGGCGCCGGCGACCAGCCCACGCTGCGCCTCACCATTGTCCGCCTGTTCCGGTGGGGATGGGGCATGGCGCTGCTCTTCTCGCTGGTCTACGCACTGGCGGGAACGCCCTTGCTGCGCCTGCTCACCAGCCATGCCGACGTGGTGGCCGCCGCCACCGCCTACCTGCCCTGGGCAGTGCTTGTGCCGCTGGCAGGCACCGCAGCCTTCGTCTGGGATGGCATTTTCATCGGCACCACCCGCTCACGGGGGATGCTCGTCGCCTGCTTCTGGGCGGCCCTCGCTTTCTTCACCCTCTGGTTTGCCCTTGCACCGCTCCTGGCCAACCATGCCCTCTGGATAGCCCTGCTGGTCTATCTTGCCGTGCGCGGCATCGTGCAGACATGGCTGTGGAACCGAAGTAATGTGAATACAACGGATGCTAACAATAACAGCAGCTATAACTTCAAGTGAAGCATATAGCTGCTGTTACTATAAAATATAGGTAATACTACCTGAGTCTATCGACTATTCCTCGTCGTCCCAGTCGCTGTTGCCACGGCTCATTTGTGTACTAGTAGTCTTTGATGAATCCACAGACATAGTAGAACCTGCTAAAATGGTTGCTGTCTGAATCTTTATTACCGTCAATGTCGGATTTTTATATGTCTTTTTCATTTCTTTACTTGTTAAAATCATTATATTTTATCGAGGGCACTTCTTTATCCCCACAACTGGGGGAATTAAGGGGGCTTTTTACTTTATCTGCTGTCCATTTGCGTTGAACTTCTGGCCGTTCTTCTCGATGACCAGCTGACCGTTATCGAAGAACTTCTTCAGTTCATTCTTTATTGTCTCTGTATTAACGCCATCAATAGATGTAGCATCATCTCCAAATTTGAAGGTAATAGCACGTGCCGAACCACTAGCAAATGCGTCTGTATATAGATATGCCTTATTCACACCAAGACTACTGCCAGTATATTTATAGAAGCCAACACCCTCATTATTACCAAGGACAAATACTTTGTTTGCCGTTGTCTCAGATGTACTAGCGGCATAATAACTTGACATTGAGACAGCTTTTTCAGCAACACCAATCAGGTCACCTACAGACTTGGTGGCACCTGTAAAGCTTGGAGTTGCAGTTGCAGAAGAACTATTGCCAATAAGAATGACACCAGTACGACCACCGACAACACCACCTGCACATTCTGTAAGAATGAGCTCGCTGTTTCCTTCATTAAATTCTGCAGTATAAGCTTTTGCTCCTGTAATGGTCATCTCACCAGCACTATAGAATGTAGCATAGTACTTTGTTCCTACTTGAGTCATGGTGATATTCTTTGTTCCAGGGTTGAGAATGAAGTATCCACGGCACTCACTGGCGATGTTAATCTTAATAGATTCTGTAGCAGGAGTTTCAAGTTCAAAGCCTACACAGTCGGTTGCTGGTATTTGATCCTTTTTTAGAATTGTACCTGATGGCTGTGGACTAACAGCTACGCCATCTACTTCTTTTAAAGTAATAGTTCGATCACTTGTGCTATTTGAATAACCTATATATTGTATGGTGCTTACAGCATAATTAGTAGGCAAAGTGATTAAGCAATCACCAGAAGATTTATAGTGAGAATTTTTATTATCGTAGTAAGTGTTACTTCCTGATCCGGTTGATCCACATTCTATAATAACAGAGCCATCATTACTTGTGTATACTTTCCCATCTAAAGAGCCGTTAGTTGTGTCCAAAATGAACTCCCCGGTAACCTCAGTTGCTTTGCGGTTAACATTTACAGTAACAGTTTTGCTTCCTGCATTATAGGTGTTATCAGCTGCTTGGGCGATAGTAATTGTTGCTGTTCCATAAGCCACTGCTGTAATCAGTCCCGTAGAAGAAACTGTTGCAATCCCGGTTGCACTTGAAGTATAAGTAAAGGCACCTGTGCTTGAAGTAGTATAGGTGATTTGAGAAGTCTCTTCTGGATCCAATGTTACAGTAGTAGAAGAAGTTAACGTTAAATCAGAAGAACTCTTTGACGGGTCTGGACGAACAACCTTGATGGCAGCAATGAAAACAGAAGTACTGGGAACACGAGAAATATAGATAGCATCTGTTTCTGTAAAATCATCAGGCAGTGTTACGGAACCGACAGCACATGAAGATTTACTTGTACCAGTAGCAAGAGAAGGTGCAATAACAGTCGTTACGCCTCCAGTTCCAGTATCAGTTGTTATTTTACCTGTAGATGTAGGGTCTGTAGAAGTGGTAACAAGCACGGGGTTGTAACCACAAATATAGATGATATCACCAGCCTTAAAGTTGCCTGATGCAGGAGATATCTTAATGTGAGCACCATTGTTTCCAAGCTTACAGGCATTCGCAATACTTGGTTTTAAATCATTATCGGTAACTGAGGAATTATAACTGCTTATTCCATCAGCACTTGTTTTCTTTTTATCATAAGTTACAAATTTAACAGTTCCGATACCACTCGAATTCGAAATTGGAAACTCACCATTATTTGAACCATCACCATAAGTTGATGAGCCATCATACTGCCATAGGAATACAACTTCATCAGCGCCCCACGCAGAATTCACCCCCCCCATTAGGGCCAAAAGGAGGAAGGCCTTACGAAGTAAGTTTTTTGTTTTCATAGTTTTTTGTTATTTGTTAGTAAATTGTATAGTTTGCGGTCATAATAGAAAGGTACGGGCATAAAAAGTGCAGACCTCTCGTCCCTTCGCCCCTATAGACGCACTTGTCTACGCGTGAGGCTCCGGAAATTCGGGCGCAAAGGTACAAAAAAATCCCCAAACGGCCAAAGCGTTGCGCCACTTTTTTCAAAAGCAGCTGATAATCACGCCCTTTTTTAGCAACGGACTCCAGGACTTTTTTACATCTAAACACATGGAAGAATCGAAAATCCGTTCAATCCGTGAAATCCGTGTTCAAAGTTGCAGCGGACTACCACGGACTATACGGTTTTTTGCCGCGGACTACCACGGACTATACGGTTTTTTTAGCATCGGACAAGCACGGACTACAAGGACTTTTTTTAACAACGGACTACAGGACTACGCGGACTTTTTCGGATTATCGAAGCCGTGCACAGTAAATAAGTTATCCAAAATTTAGAAGATATATTCTGATTCGTCTGTCTGAGGTATATCTGCTTCCATACGCTCGGCTCTGCCGCTTCGCTCGTCGAAGAACATCACGAAATAGACGGGCATATAAGTGACCTTGCCATCTTGATAGACCTTGCGCTCGTTGGAAATGACAGTAGCTGAAAGGACATTATAGTCAGGATTCTTCAGGAGATTGTTGAGCGCACTGTGTTCGGTGTAGTCCTTGCCCGACTTAACCTCTATCGGGTGGGCGCTCATCGTGGTGTGGTTGTCAACCAGATAGTCCACCTCGCCCTGCTTGCGGTTGTCGTAATAGTAGAGCTTATGCTCATGTGCGCGAAGTTCTTGGGCCACCACATTTTCATAGACGGAACCAAGATTGATACTGCGTATATCATTGAGAACCGGACGGATGTTGTTGCGATAGAGTATGCTGGTAAGGAGGCCCACATCGTTCAGATAGAGCTTCAAAAGGTTTTTCTGGAGCGATTCACTCAGCGGGAAATGAGGGTTGGATATGGCATTAACGGCCAAGGAAATACCTGATGAGATCAGGTACTCGAACTCTTCCTTGTACTGGTCGAAGCGGTCACCCTTCTTGCCACGGATGTTCTGAGCCACCACACGTTTCTTCTTGTTCTCCATCTGCGAGGGAATCATCTCGTAGATACGGCGTATGAGCAACTTCTTATTGTGCTCCTTCTCGTACTTGGAAGCGTCGCTGGCATAGAGGCTACGGATGCCATCCTGCACCTCGCGCACCTTCACAATGTTATGCGTTTCGAGGTAGGTGTTGACAGCATCTGGCAGACCGCCTACCAGCAGATAGCGACGGAACAAGTCGAGCACATGGTTATGGTGCTCTTCCGAAAGGCTCTGGCGGTTCTCGTATGCCTTGCGCAGCATGTCAATCGCCTCAGTGCCGAAGCCGTTGGCAATCAGGAACTCCTCGAAATCGAGCTGGAACATATCCTTGATGGTGATGCTGCCTACAGGAATGGAGGTGGTGTCTTTCAGGGCGATACCCAACAGACTGCCACTGGCGATATAGCGGTAGCGGTTATCCTCACGCAGGAACTTCAGCATGGTGAGGTACTGCGGATAATGCTGGATCTCGTCGAGGAACACCAATGTATCATCGCGATTGTTGAGCTTGTCGCCTGCCACCATGCTAAGGGTCAGGTAGAAGTCCTCTTTCTTGTGGATGTTCTTAAAGAGCTGCTCACCCTCGTCGTCCTCCACGAAGTTGATCTCCACGAAGTTCGGGTACAGACGTGTACCCACCTCACGAATACTGAACGACTTACCTATCTGGCGGGCTCCCTCCAGTATCAGAATCTTGTCATTATCGGACTTCAGATAGTCCTCGATGTACGATGTAATCTTCCTATACAGCATGGTAATTTACACTTTTCAATAACTTTTGGCAGTCAAAAACTACACTTTTCAATAAAATTTAGTGCTACAAAATTACACTTTTCAATCGAAACGACCAAACAAATCGACGAAAAAGTGCGAAAATAACATCAAGAAAGCAGTGCAATAGCCTGCTTGACGCCGTCCATCAAGGCCTGGTCGTAGGACTTGCGGGGATGGGTATCACGGCTTAACCCATCGGAAAGCCGGATGAGACGGCAATAATAGTCGCCCGTGTTCTGGAAGAAGGTATCACGGCAAACCAGTAATTCAAGGTGCTTCTTCCGGCGCAGCCAGTCCTGGACGGCTGATAAAGTGGGGGCT
>JAILPA010000005.1 GCA_024690505.1 Prevotella sp. | reverse complement strand
CTCCGAGGAGCGTGCCAAGGCCGTGAAGGCTGCCCTGGTGAAGCGCGGCGTCGCTGCCGAGCGCATCAATGCCGACTGGAAGGGCGACACCATTCAGCCCTTTGCCAACAACGATGACAACCGCGTGGTGATAGTCATCGGCGAGGAGTAATCCCCTTTCGGCCAAGCACCAGAAATCCAAGAGACCGCATCAGGATTAACCACAACGGATTTCACGGATTAAACGGATTTTCAAGTTACTGATATCAGTAGTACTTCAATCCGTTTAATCCGTGAAATCTGTTTTCTTGGATGTTAAGTTTTTTCACAAACAGGGAATCCTCCGATGCCAGTCTGAAGGCTCCGCTCTGGCAGTCCGACGGCTTCGGACTGCGAGTCCGAAGGCCCCGGACTGCGAGTCCGACGGCCTCGGACTGATTCCGGATTTGCTTCTTGGCTCCCCAGGCACGTTGTGAATGATTGTGTAAACGTCTCTGCGCCAGATGTTTATGGCCGCATTTGACAACGAAAAAGCCCCGTTGCTTCACAGCAGTGGGGCTTTCATGTGGTTACGTTGTTAATGCTATATGTAGTCAGTAGTTGTTTTTGTAAAGTTTTGTAACCATATATTAATCTATTATCTCTATTCTTTCTCTATCATCATTCAGCATTTATCGTGGCAGGTTGAAGGCTCGTGTCATCTCGGCCATCTGCTCGTCGGTCATGCCCTCGGGCTCGAATCCCATGCAGCGGGCGTTGATGTAGATCTTGGCAGCTTTCGACAGCACGTCGATCTGGTCGAAGGCGTCCATCACATCGAGGCCCTTGGCGAAGACACCATGCTTCTCCCACATCACCACGTCGTATTCTTCCAGTTCCTTCAGTGTGCCCTCGGCCAGCTCGTTCGAGCCAGGCAGGGTGTAGGGTACGATGCCGAGGCCTAACGGGCAGAAGGCTTTCGTCTCGGGTATCATCGACCACAGTATGCGTGTCAGCACATCCTTGCCCAGGAACTTCCTTGAGTGGCTCATGGCCACCAGTTCGATGGGGTGGGTGTGAACAGTAGCCTTATATCCGCTGCCAGTCTCTATCTGGCGTGCGTGCACGGTGAGGTGGCTTGGCAGTTCGCTGGTGGGCATCACGGCGTTGTCGGCGATGATGACATACGATGCGCAGTCGTCGAGAATGCGGATGATTGAACCGTTCTCCATAGGCTTGCGTGCCAGGTCGCGCATACGCTTGCCAGTGCCTTTACAGTAGAAGTAGCAGCCTTTCAGTGCCGGCAGCGTGACGCCAATCTGCTTCACGTCGCTGATGGCGGGCAGCTGGCGAATCTCGTCGTCTACCAGGTCGGTCACGTTCACGGTAATGTTGCCGCCATTGCGCTCGGCCCATCCGTTTTGCCACAGATAGCCAGCCACTTCGGCAGTCTTTTCAATCTCGGCATTCAGAGCCGGGCGTCCTTCCAAAATACTTTTCATTTTGATTTAGGGGTGTTTTTAATTTCGCTGCAAAGGTATACCTAATTATTGGTATGCGACATCATTATTTGATTTTTTACCCCAAAAATCTGATTTTTTGGTTGATTTATGTCAATAATGCAAGAGCGCTGTTCGTAATCTGCTTGAAAATGTTTACCTTTGCAGCCGATTTTTCGATAAACGAAGGCAAACGGAATAAACAGACCCCACCCCTGCCCCATTCTTGCGTCCCTTCGGTAGCAAGCAACCAGAGGTCAAGCGCCCGAGCAAGCTCGCCTACCCGTAGCCTTTCCCTTTGAAGGGAGGGGAATGCGGCAGGTTTCAGCGAGTATCCCCTCCCTTCAAGGGTTGGGGGTGGGGTCTGTAACTTAGTTGTATTGAAGACATGAACGAGAACGTAATTATAGTGGATGCCGACTACCTGGATCAGGTGGCATTCAACCTGACGGTGAACTTCGAGCGGATGCTGGAGCGCCGCGTACCGCCGGCCGACATGGCGCGGTGGGTGGAGTGCGTGGCCCTTGACGGCGGTCTGCGCGAGGGCGACCATAAGACCACGGTGGTGCTGATACACGACAAAGACCGCCACGGGCTGCAGAACTTTGCACCGGCCGACTATGCCACTGAGCTTGACGGCCAGGCCTTCGCGGGCAGTCTGGGCGAGTTTGAGTTCCATGCCACCACGGGCGAGTCGTTCGTCACGTCGCAGCAGCTGCTGGTAGACACCCTGCAGACGGTGCTGGCACAGCAGGAGGTGAAGCGCGTGATGGTGGTGCCTGCCCCCCAGGCCTGTGGCGAGGTGGCCCAGGTGGTGCGGCGCCAGGCCCAGGAGCACCAGCAGGTGATGCTGTTCACCATGCAGCCGCAGGCGTCGGTTCCATGCCGGCAGGAGATGCTGGGCTTCTCGCTGATGGCTGCCCTGGGCATCAGCTCGGCAGAGATAGAAGGTAAAATGAATTAATACATCATTCTTTATTATGTTTGAAAAGATTTTCTCGCCCGACACCTACACTCTTGTAGGTCAGTGGGCATTAGGGTTCTTCAAGAACCTGCTGGTGGCCATCATCGTCTACATCGTGGGCCGCTGGCTCATCAAGTGGGTAGGCCGCCTGTTTACGAAGATGCTCGAGCGCAGCAAGGTTGAGGCAACACTCTATACCTTCCTGCTCAGCATTGTGAACGTGGTGTTGTGGTTCACCCTCATCATCGTCATTGTGGGCATCCTGGGCATCGAGACGTCATCGTTCATAGCCCTCTTCGCTTCTGCTGGTGTGGCTATCGGCATGGCCCTGAGCGGCACGCTGCAGAACTTTGCCGGCGGCGTGATGATACTGCTGTTCAAGCCGTTCAAGGTGGGCGACTTCATCGAGGCACAGGGCTATAGCGGCACGGTGAAGGAGATTCAGATCTTCAACACCATCGTCCGCACCAACGATGCCCAGACCATCATCATCCCCAATGGCGGACTGGCCACGGGTTCGATGAAGAACTACTCTACCGAGAAATATCGCCGAGTAGACCTGGAGTTCCAGTTTGCCTATGGCACCGACCTGGACAAGGTGAAACAGGCCATCATGGACATCATCGTCAGGAACAAGAGCATCTTGGCCGGACCAGTGGCCGACTCGCCCGTGGTGGCTGCTCCCTGGATAGGACTGACGAAGCTGGGCGACAGCGGCGTCAGCGTCACCACCCGCACATGGTGCCTGGGCACTGACTACTGGGCGGTGGCCGGCTACTTGAACGAGACGGTCTATCAGGAACTGAAGGCCCAGGGATTCATGTTCCCCTTCAACCGCATGGACGTGACCATTCTCAACAAGTAAGTGGGGCGCTATTAATATAAGAAAAGGAGTCAGGGAGTTTCTGCACCGTGGGTGCTACTCCTTGACTCCTCGTTTAATGTCTCAATACTTATGCCTCGATGATATTCAGCATCTTGATGGTGGCTTTGATGGCAGCCTCGGTCTGGTCGGCATCAAGGCCACGGGTGCGTTGCAGTCGCCCGTCGTCCATCTGCCAGGTGATGACGGTTTGCACGAGGGCATCGGTACGGCCGCCGGGGGGGATGGTGACGGCATAGTTCTCGAGCAGGGGGAAGGTGCGGCCGAGGTATTCCTTGTAGATCTTGCGCAGGGCTTTCACGAAGGCGTCGTACTGTCCGTCGCCCGATGAGTGGCCTTCATACTGCTGACCGTTAATCTCCACCTTCACGTTGGCCAGCGGCTTCAGACCGTAGGCCAACGACACCTGGTAGCTCACCAGCTTCACCTTGTCTTCGGTGACATCGTGCTTCAGCACGTCGTTCACGATGAAGGGCAGGTCGTCCTGCGTCACCACCTCTTTGCGGTCGCCCAGCTCGGTGATGCGGCGGGTGACGCGCTGCGTCTGTTCGGGCGTCAGCTCCAGTCCCAGTTCCTTCAGGTTGCGCGTGATGTTCGCCCGTCCGCTGTTCTTCCCCATGGCATATTCGCGCTTGCGGCCGAAGCGCTCGGGCACCAGCGGGTTGTGGTAGAGTCCGCCCTTCTGGTCGCCGTCGGCATGGATGCCGGCCACCTGTGTGAAGACGTTGTCGCCGATGATGGGCTGGTTGGGGGCGATGGAGATGCCGCTGTAGCTTTCAACGAGACGGCTCACGGCCATCATCTTCTCTTCGTTGATGCTGGTCTTGGCGTTGAACTGGTCTTTCAGGATGACCTGAACGCTCGACAGAGGGGCGTTGCCGCAGCGCTCGCCCAGCCCGTTCACGGTGACGTGCAGGCCCCGGGCACCGCTCAGCGCGGCAGCCAGCGAGTTGCTCACCGCCAGGTCGTAGTCGTTGTGGGCGTGGAAGTCGAAGTGGGCCTGTGGGTAGCGTTTCAGCATTTTGCGGAAATACTCTATCACCTGCAGGGGGTTCATAATGCCCAGCGTGTCGGGCAGCATGAAGCGGCGCACTGGCAGGGCCGTCAGAGCATCCATCAGCTGATAGACGTATTCGGGCGAGTCCTTCATGCCGCTCGACCAGTCTTCGAGGTACATGTTGACAGTTATGCCCTTCGAGCACGCATAGTCCACCACCGCCTTGATGTCGCTGAGATGCTCCTCGGGCGACTTGTGCAGCTGCTCACGGCAATGGCGCAGCGAGCCCTTCGCCAGCAGGTTCAGCGTGCAGGCGCCAGCATCGGTCAGCCAGTCTACCGAGGTGTGCCCATCGACGAAGCCCAGCACCTCCACGCTGTCGAGGCACCCTATCTGGCGGGCATAGCGGCAAATCATCTTCACAGCCTCCTTCTCGCCGTCGCTGACACGTGCCGATGCCACCTCAATGCGGTCGACGTTCAGGTCGCGCAGCAACATGCGTGCTATCATCAGCTTCTCGTGAGGCAGGAAGCTCACGCCGCTGGTCTGCTCACCGTCGCGCAGCGTGGAGTCCATGATTTCCACAAAGGGATGGATGCGCTGCGCTGTGGTGGCTGATTGTATGGATTCTTTCATATCTGTGTTATAGTTCTGCCATGTCTGGTCTTTGTAATCACAGGGGTGGGGTGGTTAGCTGAGTTGCCTGTTCTGCTGCTCCCAGGCAACGGTCTTTTCGTGGTTCTGCACGAGGAAGTCGATGTCGTCGAGTCCCTCTAAGAGGCAGTGCTTCTTGTAGGCGTTGATGTCGAAGTGCTCGCTGTGGCCCGTTGCCAGGTTGGTGACGGTCTGCTGGGGGAGGTCTACCTTTATCTGAGTATTTGGATTATTATGAATACTCTGGAAAATCTCGGAGAGGAAGTCCTCGCTCACCTGCACGGGCAGCACGAAGTTGTTCAGCTCGTTCTGCTTGTGAATGTCGGCAAAGAACGAACTGATGACGACGCGGAAGCCATAGTCGGCAATGGCCCAGGCAGCGTGCTCGCGCGACGAGCCGGAACCGAAGTTGCGACCAGCCACGAGGATGACAGCCCCACTGTAGGCGGGGTCGTTCAGCACGAAGCTGGAGATGGGACGGCCCTCCTTGTCGTAGCGCCAGTCGCGGAACAGGTTTTGCCCAAAGCCCTCCTTGCTGGTGGCCTTCAGGAAACGAGCAGGGATAATCTGGTCGGTGTCGACGTTCTCAATGGGCAGGGGCACGCAGGCCGATGTGATGACGTTGAACTTCTGTCTCATGGGTTGGGGTATTGATGTGGTAATGCTTCGCGGAACAGAGACTCCATGCTGACAGGGACGCGCTTCTGGAACAGGTTCTCGATGGTGCTCTCGCTGCTGGCGTTCATCTGAAGGTCACCGTGCAGCCCTTGGCAGAAGTAGGTGCTGGCGTTGAACACGCAATCTTCGCCGGCGAAGGCACGCAGACTGCCCGACGTGCCGCCCGTGCCTGGGGCCAGTACCTCGGGCTTGTTTTGCTTGCGCACGTCCAGTTGCTTCAGGTCGTCGAGGAATGCCTTCAGCACTTCAGGGGTAGAGGGGAAGGTGCGCTTGAAGTTGATGTCCGACCAGCGATTTCCCCAGATGCTGACGCGTATGCTGTCGCGGTAGATGCGTATGGAGTAGTCTCGCTTGGCTTCGGGGGGCAGCGATCCGCTGTCGTGCTCGTAGATGACAAGGTCAATCTTACCTTTCTTGATGTGGTCGTTCAGGCGTATCTCCATGTTGTCGTTCAGGCGTATCTCCATGTTGTCTTGTTGGTCGTAATAATAGGTGGGTATGACAGGAGTCGTGGAAACGTCTTTGCTGCTGTGGCAGGCGAGCAGGGTGCCCGCTATACTCAGCATAATGATGATGTTCTTCCTCATGGTGCCTAAGGATTAAATGAATTGTATCGGACTGGTGATACGTCCCGTCACGGCGGCGGCAGCAGCGGTAAGGGGAGAGCAGAGGATGGTGCGGGCACCCGGCCCCTGACGTCCCTCGAAGTTGCGGTTCGACGTTGACAGACATAACTTGCCGGCCGGCACCTTGTCGTCGTTCATGGCCAGACAAGCAGAGCACCCAGGCTGGCGAATCTCGAAGCCGGCAGTTTCGAGCACGCGGTCGAGGCCTTCGTCGCGAATCTGCTGGAGTACGGCCCACGAGCCAGGCACGAGCCAAGCCACCACGGCATCGGCTTTTCTGCGTCCTTTCGCTATGGAGGCAAAGGCCCGGAAGTCCTCTATGCGGCCGTTGGTGCAGGCACCGAGGAACACGTAGTCGACGGGCAGACCCAGCAACTGCTGACCTTGCGTGAATCCCATGTAGGGCACGTCCTGGGGCACTCGTCCGTCGATGGCTATACCCATGCCGGGATTGGTGCCGTAGGTGATGCGCGGCTCGATGTCGTCGGCATGGAAGCGCAGCTCCTTGTCGAACACGGCATCGTCGTCGCTGCGCAGTGTCTGCCAGTAGGCCACGGCGCGGTCCCATGCCTCGCCTTTGGGTGCGTACTCGCGCCCGCGTATATAATTAATAGTGGTGTCATCGGGAGCAATGAAGCCGCCGCGTGCCCCCATCTCGATGCTGAGGTTGCACAGTGTCAGCCGGCTTTCCATCGACATGGCCCTGACCACTTCGCCGGCGTACTCAACGAAGTAGCCCGTGGCGCCGCTCGTCGTGAGCTGAGCCATGAGGTAGAGGGCCACGTCCTTGGCCGTCACGCCCTTGGCCAACTGTCCGTCGATGGTGATGCGCATGGTCTTCGGCTTTTGCTGCAGGATGCACTGGCTGGCCATCACCATCTCCACTTCGCTGGTGCCTATGCCGAAGGCTACGGCTCCCATAGCGCCGTGGGTCGATGTGTGGCTGTCGCCGCAGACGATGGTCATGCCGGGAAGGCTCAGTCCTTTCTCGGGCCCCACGACGTGGATGATGCCGTTGTCCTTAGAGTACATGCCGAAGTGCTTCAGTCCGAACTCGGCAGCGTTGCTCGCGAGCAGTTCCACTTGTCGGCGCGACACGGGGTCGTCGATGGGCTTGTCCTGGTCGTGGGTAGGCGTGTTGTGGTCGGGCATACAGACGATGCGCTCCGGCCGGAAGCACTTCAGCCCACGGGCACGCAGACCGTCGAAAGCCTGGGGCGACGTCACCTCGTGGCAGTAGAGCCGGTCAATGTATAGCTGCGTGGGGCCATCGTCGATCTTCTGTACGACGTGGGCATCCCAGATCTTGTCGAATAGAGTGTTCATTGTCATGTCAGCTTGTTACGCCTACAAAATTAAAAAAAAACTTCTATCTTGCCGCTTTTACCGACTAATATTTCTCCACCCCGCCCCTTTTTTATGCTTTTTTACACAAAATCGCTCCCATTTCGCAAAATAATTCGTATATTTGCACCGTGTTTATAATGACAAAAACATGAGACGAACGGAAGTGGTAAATCAGATTAGCCAGGCCATACGGCGCGTGGCCCCTACGGCGACGGCCATCCTATATGGTTCGGAGGCTCGTGGTGATGCCCGCAGCGACAGCGACATTGACGTGCTCATCCTGCTTGACGGCGACAAGCGCGACTTAAAGCATGAGGATGAGCTGGCTGGCGAACTCTATGACATCGAACTGGCTACTGGTGTCCTTGTCAGTCCTATGATTATGCTTCGCAAGCAGTGGGAAAACCGCCCATTCAAGACACCATTCTATATCAACGTTATGAACGAAGGAATAAGACTATGAATGAAACATTAGACGAACAGAGCAGGCTGTCGCTCGTCCGCTACAGGCTTGAAAGAGCAGACGAAACCATCGTTGAAGCAAAGCTGCTGGCTGGCGATGGTCACTACAACGCGACGATGAACCGTCTGTATTACGCCTGCTTCTATGCGACCTTGGCATTATTGGTGGCTAATGGCATTGCTACAGCATCCCATGCTGGTGTAAAAACGATGCTTGGCCTTCACTTTGTTTCCAAAGGATTGCTGGATAAGGAGCATGGAAAGACATTCAGTCGCCTTTTTGAAATCCGTCACACAGGAGACTATGACGATTTCGTCTATTGCGACAAAGAAATGACCGACGAATACACCCCGAAAGCTGAGGCATTCATCAGCAGAATAAAGGAATTATTAGAAGACAATAATAGGCGCACCCGGATTTTTCCGTGGCTGACCTCCACAGGCCATGCACGACTGCATAAGCAAATGTATTGATTTGTATATCTGCCCAAAATATTGTACCTTTGCACCATATTTTATAAAGGTATGACAGAGAAAGAGAG
>JAILPA010000002.1 GCA_024690505.1 Prevotella sp. | reverse complement strand
CAGGAAGAAGGCGTTCAGAAGACGGCCAGCGGTCTGCTCTACAAGGTTGTAAAGCAGGGCAACGGTGTCAAGCCCAAGGCAGACGACCGTGTGAAGGTTCACTATGAGGGTCGTCTTATCGACGGCACTGTCTTCGACTCTTCTCTTCAGCGCGGTGAGCCCGCCGTCTTCCCTGTCAGCGGAGTCATTGCCGGTTTCAAGGAAGCCCTGATGCTGATGCCCGTCGGCTCTGAGTGGGAAATCTACATTCCACAGAACTTGGCTTACGGTGAGCAGGACATGGGCACCATTAAGCCTTACTCAACGCTTATCTTCAAGCTGCAGCTGCTGGGCATTGAGAAATAGGTTCCAACAAAAACAGTTCACAAAAGAGTCTTTGAGAAATGAAGAAAATAACTTTCATGGCCACCACGGCCATTGCAATTGCAACGATGATGACATCGTGCAATATGGGTAATCCAAAGGCCACCCTGAAGACCGACCTTGACACGCTGGGCTATGCATTCGGCGGCCAGTTAGGTAATGACATTGCGAATCAGCAAAAGATGGGACAGTTGCCCGTGGATTCAGCTTATCTGGCCGACTTCATCAAGGGTGTGCGCGAGGGCTTCAAAACTGGCGACAACAAGAAGCGTCAGGCCTACTACGTGGGTGTCAGCGTCGGTCAGTATCTAAGTGGTCAGGCCGCCCAGTACGATGAATTGATAGCCAACTACGACTCTACGAAAGTGCTGCCTCGCAACAACGTGTTGGCAGCCTTCATCAAAGCTTTTGAGGGCAGGAAGATGCGTCTGAGCAACGAACAGATGGACTCAGCTGTCTACGGTTTCAGGAATGCAGCCCGCGAAAAATCACTGGAAAAGAAATATGGTGACAACCGTCGCAAAAGCGAAGAGTTTATTGCTGAGAAAGCTCAGGAGGATGGCATACAGAAGACAACTAACGGTGTGCTCTACAGAATTATCACCAATGGTACTGGCGAGAAGCCACAGCTGAGTGAGCGCGTTAAGCTGGACTATGAGGGAAGCCTGATGGACGGCACTGTATTCGACTCATCATTCCAGCGCGGTGAGCCTATTACCCTTTCTGTAGGCAGTGTGATTCCTGGCTTCAGCGAGGTGCTGCAGGAGATGCCGATGGGATCCGAATGGGAAGTCTTCATCCCTCAGGATCTGGCCTATGGTGCACAGGAGGCGGGCACTATTCCACCCTTCTCGGCCTTGACCTTCCGTATTAAAGTTCATGAAATCGTAAAATAATGAAGAAGTCACTTCTCATTGTGGCACTTGCTATGCTGGCAAGTGCCACTTTCAATACAGCTGAGGCAGCCAAGAAGAAAAAAAAGGACGACAAGAAGCAGCCTGTGGCCGAGACTGTGGTGCTGACCACTGGCAGCGACTCGCTGAGCTATGCCGCTGGTATGATGATGACCAACGGTCTGGCACCCTTCCTAAAGCAACAGTTCGGTGTTGAAGAAGCCTACATAGCCTACTTTATTGAAGGTTTCAAGGAGGTCGTCAACGCTGATGACAATCCTCAGAAAAAAGCCCGACTGGCAGGTCTGCAGATTGGTGAGCAGCTGAAGCGGGATATGCTCAGCCGCATCCATACGGAGTTTACCGGCACACCCGATACCATTGTGAATGCACTGGTGTTCCGTGGTTTTACTGACGCCCTTGCTAACGACACTTCCGTCATGAAGGTTCAGCCGGCAGAAGAGTTTTTCAAGGAAAAGCAGAAGACCAACCACGATGCCAAGGTTGCCATCCAGTCGGAGGCAGGTCGTCAATTTCTAACCGAGAACGCTAAGAAGGAAGGTGTCATCACCACCCCCAGCGGTCTACAGTATAAAGTGCTGACACAAGGAACAGGCGTGGTGCCCCAGTCAACTGACAAGGTACTTGTTCACTATGAGGGCCGTCTCATCGACGGCACCGTGTTTGACGCTTCATCGAAACATGGCAAGGAGCCCTCTACGTTCCGTGCCGACCAGGTCATCCGCGGATGGACGGAAGCCCTCACCATGATGCCCGTCGGCTCGAAGTGGACACTCTACATCCCGCAAGAGCTGGCATATGGTGAGCGGGGTGCTGGACAGATTCCTCCCTTTGCCACACTGATCTTCGACGTAGAGCTGGTAGGAATAGACAAATAGGGCCTTTTCCTGACTCTTTTTCACAAAATGCGCGTGTTTTTCAAAAAAACATGCGCTTTTTGTTGCTCATACCATTCTTTTTGTGTACTTTTGCTAACAAAAAGTCACTTAAAACACTTCAAAATGGAAAAAATCGACAAGCTGGATAAGAAAATCCTAAGCATTCTGTCGAAGAATGCACGCATACCGTTCAAGGATGTGGCTACCGAGTGTAACGTCTCAAGAGCTGCCATCCACCAGCGTGTACAGCGACTCATCGACTCAGGCGTCATCACAGGCAGCGGCTTCGATGTCAGCCCTCGCTCATTGGGCTACCGCACCTGTACCTACGTCGGTATCACACTGGAGCGCGGCAGCATGTACAAAGACGTGGTGAAGCGGTTGGAACTGATTCCAGAAATAGTGGAGTGCCATTTCACCACTGGGCCCTACACCATGATGGTGAAATTGTATGTCCGCGACAACGAACAATTGATGCACCTGCTCAACGGCCAACTGCAGGAGATTCCCGGTGTGGTAGCAACAGAGACGCTGATCTCGCTGGAACAGAGCATCAAGCGTGAAATACCCGTCCACTTTGAAGACGTAGAAGAATCATGAACCGATTCGACATCAACCAGCATCTGGAAGCGCTCTATAGCCGTTTCCCCAGTGGTGAACATCGACCTGTCATCGGCATCACCGGTAATTATGACGAACTGACGTGCAAACTGGGCGAGGGCTATTATAAGCAGATTATCAGGGCGGGCGGGACACCATTTATCATACCACCCTGCGCCGACACGTCAGTCATCATCAGTACACTGGACCACATCGATGCACTACTGCTCAGTGGCGGAGCAGATATCAATCCCCTGTACATCAGAGAGGAGCCTATCCCCGAACTGGGCAACATCAACGCTGAGCGCGACCTGCCTGAACTGCTTATTACGCGGCTGGCCTACAATCGTCAGCTTCCCATGCTTGGCATCTGTCGGGGCATTCAGACGCTGGCCGTCGCATTGGGAGGCAGCATCTGTCAAGACATCAAGCAGGCCACCATCAAGCACTCACAAAATGCCGACCGCGGCGTACCGACTCACACCGTAGCCCTTCAACCCGGCTCCTTATTATCTCAAATATTCTCCGGGAACAGCGGTTCTAACGCTGCCATCATCCCCGTCAACTCCTTCCACCATCAGGCTGTCAGCGATGTCGGTGCCCACTTTCGCGTCAGTGCCACAGCTCCAGACGGTATCATCGAGGCCATTGAGAGTATGGAGTACAAATCCGTCGTAGGCGTACAATGGCACCCCGAATGCATGGGCGAAGACGGACTTCCGCTATTCCGCTGGCTGGTTAGTGAGGCACGTGCCTATCGTCAGACACAAACTCTTCATGACCATTTGCTGACCCTCGACACCCACTGCGACACGCCGATGTTTTTCCCGCAAGGCATCAACTTCGCCACTCGCGACAAGCGCATCCTCGTAGACCTGCCCAAGATGACCGAGGGCCGCCTCGACGCCACCATCATGGTAGCCTACATCCCACAGAAGATGGAGGAGTCGGCCTATGCCTATGCCAACAGCATCTTTGACAAGATTGAGACCATTGTCAGCGATAATGCCGCCCACCTGGCTCTTGCCCGCACACCTGATGAGCTGTGGCAGAACAAACAGGCAGGTAAAAAGAGCATCATGCTGGGCATAGAAAACGGCAAGGCCTTAGAGGGTAAGCTGAGCAACATACAGCACTTTGCCAATCGCGGCATTGTCTACATCACGCTCTGCCACAACGGTGATAACGACATCTGCGACTCGGCCAAGGGCACGCAGACCCACGGCGGCGTGAGCGCCTTCGGTGCAGAGGTCATACAGAAGATGAACGAACTGGGACTGATGGTTGACCTGAGCCATGCCAGCGAAAAGAGTTTCTACGACGCACTCGACATCTCCAGGATGCCCATCGTATGCAGTCATTCCTCTTGCCGTGCGCTGTGCAACCATCCCCGCAACCTGACCGACGACCAGATGCGTGCCTTGGCACGTAAGGGCGGCGTCTGTCAGATAACCCTCTATCCAGGCTTCCTCAAGGCCGACGGCCAGGCCACCATCCTCGATGAAATGGCACATCTTGACCACGCCATCCAAGTGATGGGTATCGACCACGTAGGTCTTGGCACTGATTTCGACGGCGACGGTGGTGTTCCCGGCTTGGCTGATGCCAGCGAGCTTAGTCTCTTCACCCGCCAACTGCTTGCCCGCCACTACAGCGAACAGGACATTCAGAAGATTTGGGGCGGCAACTTCCTTAGAGTGATGAAACAAGTACAAACAGCTTCCTCACTATA
>JAILPA010000187.1 GCA_024690505.1 Prevotella sp. | reverse complement strand
CTCCGAGTAGATCAGTCCGGGAAGGGTGGTGGTGAGCCAGAGATAGTCGTGCGGACGGCCCCAGTAGGAGAGGTGATAGTACACGCCACCGCCGCCACTCCGCTTCTGTTGCTCGGCATCGGGCAGACGCGTCAGGTAGCCGTAGTTGTCGTCGCACCACATCAGCGTCACGTCATCGGGCACACTAAGGCCGCTCTCCATGATTTCCAGCACCTCCTTGTAGGGAATGAAGACCTGTGGCACCTTCTCCACATCTTTATTATAATATTTGCGGATGAGCTGGCGCTGGTCGTCGATGACCTGTTGCAGACCGTCCAGCTTCTCTTGTTTCGTATGCACGCCCTCCATCGAACCGTCGTGGATGCCGCGCATACCGATGGTAAAGAGCTTCTCTGAGCCCTTCACTTCCTTCAGACGGTCTGTCCAGTATTGCTTCACGGCCTCGCGGTTGGTGATGTAGTTGTATGGGCCGCGCTGCTTCACGTTCCATTCGGCCACGTTGTTGCGCAACAGCGGTTCGCAGTGGCTGGTGCCTACGACGATGCCGAACGAGTCGGCCATCTCCTTGTTGCCGGGCACGGTGAAGAAACCGGGTGAGACATCGTGCATGGCAGGCCAGATGGTGTTGGCCCGCAGGCGTAGCATCAGCTGGTAGAGGCGCTTGTAGGTCTGCGGCCCCATGCCGTCGGCCGACCATTGGCGCAGCGACCAGTCTTCGTCGTTGATGAAGATGCCTCGGTACTCCACGCTTGGCTTGTGGTCTAGGCAGACCGTGTCGGATAGGGAGAGGGGTGAGGACAGTCTTTGCGGACGGACATCGCCCCACCACACCCACGGTGATACGCCTGCCATGCGGCTCAGCTCGAGAATGCCATAGGCTGTGCCGCGGGCGTTGTGGCCTTCCACCACTACCTGCCCGTTGCGTACATAGAGGTGGAATCCGTCGTCGCTTCCTTTGCCCTGCACAATGCGGATGGCAGCATCGTTGGTGGCAATGGGAGTCTGCCCGGTCACCATTTCCATGTCTTCGCAGAACATCTGAAGTGCCTGCTTCACCACTGGCGATGCCTTGCCCTGCACCTGGTATGTCACAGGGTGCTGGCCGTCGTACCACACCACGTCGGCGGCAACAGTCCTTACCGTTGCCATGAGGAGTGTGAGAAGGGTGATGGATATGGCGCGCATGGTCTAAGCGGATCCGTTTGCTGCTTCGTTTACTGCTTGCTGACGATAGACAGGTATTTGTCGTAGGCGGCATCCCACTGAGCCTTGTCCTGCGGCTCGTACTTCACCATTTCGATGGAGTTGGCTATGATGGCACGCATCTCCCAGATGTCGTTCACCAGATTGGCCGCCTTCGCCTGCAGCAGTATGTTGCCGATGGCGGTGCACTCCTGTGGGCCGGCAAGGATGGTGGCGCCGGTGGAGTTGGCCGTGAACTGGTTGAGGTATTTGTTCAGCGAGCCGCCGCCGATGATGTGTAGCACGTCAAGACGGAAGGGGGCGAACTCCTGCAGCCATGTGAACACCTGACGGTAGCGCAGGGCCAGCGAGTCGAAGATGCAGCGGCAGATTTCGGCCGGCGTTTCGGGCATGGGCTGGTTGGTGTCGCGGCAGTATTTCTGTATGGCCTGAATCATGCTGGCGGGAGCGGCAAAGGCTTGGTCGTCGGGATTGATGAGCGAGCGGAAGGGCTCCACGGTCATGGCTTGTCCCTGCAGTTCGGGGTGGCTGAGCTTGCGCACCTCCTCGGGCCACTCCAGACGGCAGCGCTCATAGAGCCACATGCCACAGATGTTCTTCAGGAAGCGTGTGGTGCCTTCGATGCCGCCTTCGTTGGTGAAGTTGCGCTCGTAGCTGAGGTCGCTGATGATGGCGTCCTTCGTCTCGATGCCCATAAGGCTCCAAGTGCCGCTGCTGAGGTAGGCAAACTTCTCGTCCTTGGCCGGAACGGCAGCCACGGCGCTGCCAGTGTCGTGGCCTGCCACGGCGATGACGGGCACCTGGCCCAGGCCTGTGAGGCGCTGCACCTCGTCGGTGAGCACGCCGATGACGGTGCCGGGCTGCACCATCTTGCCGAACTTCGAGCGTGTCAGTCCCAGCGACGCCAGGAGTCGCTCGTCGAGCTGTTTGGTGCGGGGGTCGAGCAGCTGCGACGTCGAGGCGATGGTGTATTCGCACACCTCGTTGCCGGTGAGCATCCAGCTCAGGGCGTCGGGCACGAAGAGTATCTTCGATGCGTTGCGGAAGGCGCTGTTGCCCTCGCGCTTCATGGCGTAGAGCTGGAAGATGGAGTTGAAGTTCATAAACTGTATGCCGGTTACGTCGTACACCTCTTTCTTCGAGATGACGTGCTTCAGGTAGTCGTCCATGGCATCGAAGGTGATGGGGTCGCGATAGGCCCTGGGATTCCTCAAGATGGCACCGTCGTCGCCGATGAATACGAAGTCGACACCCCATGTGTCGATGCCTATCGACGTGATTTCCAGTCCGCGCTTGGCCACCTCGCGCAGTCCGCGGATGATCTCGAAGTAGAGGGCATAGATGTCCCAGTAGAAGTGTCCGCCCTGTTCAATGAGGTTGTTGGGGAAACGTGTCACCTCCTCCAAAGAGAAGCGTCCGTCACTGATGTTACCGATAATAGTGCGGCCACTGGTAGCGCCCAGGTCCACAGCAAAGAAGCATTTCTTGTTTTCCATCTTTATGATTTGTTTTGTTTGTAGGCTTAGAATTGTAGGCTTAGCGGGAAGCCGCGCCAGCCGTCTTAGGTCTCTTGCGGTGCAAAGATACGAAGTTTTCAGCATTGCGGGCATTACATTTTGATTTTCCGACATCAAAAAATGATTTTCTGTCGGCCATGGAGTGATACTTGCATCTCGCTCCGCCGGGCTGACGCAGCTGTCATCCAAACATCGCAATAGCTTGACAGGGGTGTTGAAATGTAAAGATAATTCTAATTTGTGAAAAGTGCCTCACAGCAGGACTTTTGGAAAAGCACCGCTTTGAGGGTGGAAAAGGACAGCTTTTTGACCCGAAAAGCGGTGCTTTTCCACTCTCAAAGCGGTGTGTCACTTTTTGTAACAAAATCCGTGTAAAGAAAATTCGCAACCCTTCCTGTCCCGTACAACTAATCGAGGCTGCACGAGGCGAGCCTAGGCTTACATGAGCAGACTCTCAAGCAGCGGCACCTCGATGCGTCCGCGGTGTAGGCTGATTTGCCCCTCGGTTTGCATCTGGTTGAGGACGTGCGACACCTTCAGACGGCTGTCGCCCACTTCGTCGGCCAGTCGTGTCATCAATATGAGAAACTGCTTGCTGCCTGCGGGATAGGTGGAGTGGTCTACGAAGAACCTCACGATGCGTTCGCGCAGTGTCTGCGGTGCCCGTCGCCACGAGAGGTGAGCCCGTCGTTGTGCCAGGGTGGAGAGCTGGTTGAGCAGATTGAGGCGGATGATAAGAAAATCGTCGAGCAGGCGCATCACCTCGTCTTTCGACAGCGTGATGAAGTGGCACTCCGATTGGGTCTGCCATGTTCCCGTGAAGCGGGTCTGTGAGCCAAAGAGCACCTCGGGCTGAATGAGCCAGGGGGCGGAGAGCTGTTCCACCACGCAGTAGCCGCCATCGTCGCTCTGAGTGGAGAGGGTGAGCTGTCCGCTAATGAGGAACGACAGGCGACTACAAGGGTTGCCTGCCTTTTCCAAGGTCTTGCCTGCGGGCATCTTGAGGAAGCCGAACTTGGTGTTGCCTGCCATTTGCAGCAACTCGGCACGGCTCAGTCCCTGAAACAGCTGGAAACGAAGCAGATGGTCGTATAATTGCAGGTTGTGGCTGCTGCTGCTCATGGGGAGTCTGTAGTCTATTCGGGCAGCAGGGATGCGAGTCGTGGCGAGTGCCACACGGCCAACTGTCCGTTCTGGTCGGTGTAGATGAAGTATCCCATCAGCTCGGGGTGACGGTCGAGCACAGCCTTGGCGCCGTTGAGCCCCAGTACCATGAACGACGTGGCATAGGCGTCGGCAACGGCACAGGTGGGGCCAAGGACGGTGGCCGACAGCATTTCGTGCTGCACGGGGTAGCCCGTGCGTGGGTCGATGGTGTGGGCATACTTGCGCCCGCCCTTATAGTAGAAGTTGCGGTAGTTACCGCTGGTAGCCATGGCCATGTCTGAGACGCTGAGCACGGTCTGCAGCTCGCCATCGATGGCCAGGGAATCGTCGGTAGGCTTCGTCACACCGATGCGCCAGGCATCGTGGCGCGGGTTGTGGCCTCTCGTCACCACCTCACCGCCGATTTCGACCATGAAGTTGCGGATGCCACGGCTCTCAAGCAGACGGGCCACCACGTCGCACCCGTAACCTTTGGCAATGGCACTGAAGTCCATCTGGTTGCGAATCTTCAGCAGGCTGTCTACCTGCTGTGGTGTGGGCATCTGCTCGTGTTTGAAACCGAAGCCCCAGGCGTTGACCAGCGGGGCAACGCTGATGTCGAAGGCACCGTCGGTGTCGGCATTCACCTCGAGGGCAAGCTCGTAGACCTCGCGGAACATGTCGCTACGCGCCACGGCCGTGTCTCCGCGGTTGATGGCAGCAACGGTGCTCTGCTCGTTGAACATCGAGAACTCGGCATCGACTTTCTGCAGCTCGGCCTCAATGCTGTCCTTGAGGTTCGCCGTGGCCTGATAGGTAATCTTGTAGAACGTACCGAAAATAACACCGTCGTCGTGGAAGAAACCTGTGGCTTCGGCTTGCGCCGCGGGATCATTCTGCTGTTCAGCCGTGCGTTCTGCCTCGGCTTCGTTCCTACGTTCGCGGGCAATATAGAAGGTACCTGCGATGAGAAGCACCAACAGGGGGATTTGCCAGTATAAATTATTCCTCTTCATGTGGGATGTTGATGTCAGATGTCGATAATCACGTTGAATGTACAGCCAAGACGGGTGCTCTCTTGAATACCGAAGCCTGGTACGTACCATGTGGTGCCGATGTCGCCATCGTCGTAGGCCACGCGCCGTCGGTAGCGCACGCTCCATCCTAAGTGGAGTGGGCCGACCACCTTGGCATCGATGCCGGCTACGATTTCCAACCAGTGCTGGTAGCAACTCATGTCAGTCACGCCGAAGTCAGTCGTTGTCCGCCAAATGGGGTCGGTCAGGGCATCGCGCAGGATGTCGGCCTTGTACGACGTGTAGGCATAGCGGAAACCAGCGTACAGGCGGTTGGCCTGATGCTTGTTGCGCAGGATGTTCCAGTCCATGCCCAGGCGAAAGTAGGGGGCCGTGGTCTTGTAGGTCATGCCCGTCACCTCGTCATTCTGGTGGTTAGCACGTCCAATGCCCAGCTCGAAGATGGGGAACCACTGGTCGTGAAGGTTGATGCGCAGCGCCCCCTCGTACTGTCCGTAGTCGCTCAGCGCCAGTTGTGCTGCTCCCAAGACATCGAACGATACCGAGAAGCCGCGGAACAGTGGGATGGAGTCTTTCTCCAAACTGAACATCGACTTCAGCTGGGCATGGCCGACTGCCGGGACAACGAGCAGCAGCAGGCTAAGGGCGAGCCTTGCGATAGAGGTAGATATGGCTGTGCGATACGTCATAGTTCACTTTCGTGTAGTTGACAACGATGGAGTCGAAGGCTTTCTGGGTCACGCTGGCAGACTCAATCTCGTGGAAGTAGGTGGCGTTGCAGTCTACCGACTCGAAGTGGGGGATGTTCTCTTTCTTGATGCGCATGGTGTCAAGCCAGTATTGGCCTGTGGTGTCGGCAATAAGAATGCAGAGCACGTCCTCGGGCAGGGTGTGGCTCACAGGCAGGCTGAAGCTCGTGGCTTTCTTGCCGTGGAGGGCATTCAGTAGCAACGTGTCGGTGCCGTCGTGGCGCTGAGTCCACACCCACATGGTGTCGGTGTCCAGCGTGTCGGGGGTGCCGTCGGCCCTCAGCAAGGCAAAGGTCGTGGCCACGGTGTTCTGCACGGGACAGTTGATTGACGAGCAGGCCGCCAAAAAGGTTGCCAGTACCGTCAAGACAGAAAACCACCTAAGCTTCTTTGCTCCCATAGTATAAACTATTGTCTCAGTTCCTATAGCCTAAGCCTTCACACTCCTAAATTCCAATGATCTTCTCGATTTGATATTCATTGCGGCCGGAGCTGCTGCGGCTGATGAGGTCGCCAAGGAATCCGGCCAGGAAGAACTGGGTGCCCATGAGCATGGTGGTGAGGGCTATGTAGAAATAGGGTGAATCGGTGATGAAGATTTTTCCCATGAACTTGCTGATGCAAAGGATGATGAAGGCCACAAAGCCCACAAAGAACATCAGCGACCCCAGGAAGCCGAATACGTGCATGGGCTTCTTGCCGAAGGTGGAGAGGAACCAGAGGGTGAGCAAGTCCAGATAGCCGTTGACGAAGCGGTTCCAGCCCATGAACTTCGACTCGCCGTACTTGCGTGCCTGGTGGTGAACCACCTTCTCGCCAATCTTGGTGAAGCCGGCGTTCTTGGCCAGATAGGGGATGTAGCGGTGCATCTCACCATAGACTTCGATGTTCTTCACCACATCGCGGCGATAGGCTTTCAGACCGCAGTTGAAGTCGTGCAGGTTCTTGATGCCGCTCACCTTGCGGGCGGTGGCGTTGAACAGCTTCGTGGGCAGCGTCTTCGACAGTGGGTCGTGGCGCTTCTTCTTGTAGCCGCTCACCAGGTCGTAATGCTCGTCTGCTATCATGTGGTAAAGCTCGGGAATCTCGTCGGGAGAGTCCTGAAGGTCGGCGTCCATGGTGATGACGACGTCGCCCTGGGCCTCGGCAAAGCCGCAGTAGAGGGCGGGGCTCTTGCCGTAGTTGCGGCGGAACTTGATGCCCTTCACGTGCTCCGAGCGCTGGCGCAGCTCCTCAATGATGGGCCATGAGCGGTCGGTGGAGCCGTCGCTGATGAAGATAACCTCATAGGTGAACTTGTTTGCCTCCATCACCCGTTCTATCCAGCCGAACAGCTCGGGTATTGATTCTTCCTCGTTGTAAAGAGGGATTACTACTGATATATCCATGTTGTTTATTGTAACGTTCTGTCTGCTTCTACTTTGTGTTCCTTATGCTAACTTCACTGCTCACTTCTCACGTCTCGTCAATTCACCTTCTCCAGTCGTTTGCGCTTGGCCACGGCTGCTATGGGTACTGCCATCAGTACGCCCAGGAACAGGTTCGAGGTCAGGATGTTCAGTACCAAGTCGATGGGGCGCATGGAGCGGAGCCCCTCTATGCCCTGCTTCACCATGTCGGTCAGGCCCATGTCGGCAATGGCGGCGTTGGTCTGGGTGTCTGCCATCATGTTGGCAAAGGCATTGGCGAAGAATCCTTTGTCGATGAAGGCGAAATAGACGAACTGTACGGCGGCAAGAATCAGACTGCCATACATGAACAGCAGCACCACGTAGCCCCAGCCGCGCATGAACGACAGCACGCCATCGGCCACCTCATCGCGATAGCGCTTCAGCCGGCGGAAAGCCAGGAAGGGGGTGACGATGGCTAGAATCATGGCCACTAAACCGAGCCCGGGAGAACTGAGACCCAGCAGGTAGCATACGAAACTGGAAACCCACAGCAGGCCCATCCATAGGCCGTCGACGCGGGCAAATGCCTTGAGTTGTGTGTATTCTTGTGGAGTCACTATAACGTTATTGTTTCTTTTCCGCTGCAAAATTACGCATTTTCTTGCAGATAACGAGGGCAATGTCTTAAAAAATAGTTAAAAACACAATAATTCTTCATTCTTCATTCTTCATTCTTCATTTTATTATGTACCTTTGCACCCGCTTTTCAAGAAGCTCAACCTTATTGTTCACATGGGCAAGTCCTGTACGACCAGCTCCCTCGGAATCCTCCAGGACGGGAACGTAGCAAAGGTACTTGGTTGTAGCGGTGCGATGCAGACCGCTTGCCCACCCGCCTCTTTAGCTCAGTTGGCCAGAGCACGTGATTTGTAATC
>JAILPA010000176.1 GCA_024690505.1 Prevotella sp. | reverse complement strand
AATGTGACCACCAGCGGCTACAACGGCGAGGGTATCGAGAGCAAGAACTACCTGACGATTACGGGCGGGCACATCACCGTGAACAGCTACGACGATGCCATCAACTCAGCACAGGATATGACCATCGAGGGCGGTTACGTTTTTGCACATGCCACCAACAACGATGGCATCGACGCCAACGGAAACTGCTACATCAAGGGCGGCGTGGTTTATGCCATAGGAGCATCTGGCGACGAAGTGGCCATCGATGCCAACAGTGAGGAGCAGAAGAAACTCTACATCACCGGCGGCACCATCATCGCCATTGGCGGTTTGGAGTCGGGGGCCAGCATCAGCGGCGGCACATGTAAGTACCCCTCATCATGGACAGCCAGCAGTTGGTATGCTCTGTATAACGGTAGCGACCTGGCACTGGCCTTCAAGACGCCCACGCAGTCATCGTCAGGCGGCAATCAGGGTGGCCCCGGCGGAGGTCCTGGCGGCAACCAAGGCGGTAGCAGTCAGCAACTCATCGTCTATACCACATCGACCCCAAGCCTGAAGTCAGGAGTCACCGTCAGCGGCGGCACAGAGTACTTCGGCGGTATGGCCAACGTTAGCGGTACAGTCAACAACGGCTCGACAGTAACGCTGAGCACCTACAGCGGTGGTAACAGCGGACCGGGCGGACACTAATCTCCATATTTATTACTAAAAAATCCCCTGTTTCGTAGTGATACAGGGGATTTTTTAGTACCATTACATTTGTCATTCTCAATTATTGCTGTCCGCTAAAACGGATTATGTTTTTCAGATTTCATCCTTCATCAGGGGGGACTCATCTGTTGTGGCGATGATGGGGGCTTGACTGGATAATGAAGCCTGCAAGACCGAATCGGGCGGTGAATTTTCTTTACATCGACATTTCTCCAAAAAGAAAAGCACCGCTTCGAGGGCGGAAAAGTACCGCTTTTCGGGTCAAGAAGCAGTCCTTTTCCACCCTCAAAGCGGTGCTTTTCCAAAAATCCCGTTGCACGGCACTTTTTACGAATTAGAATTTTCATGACATTCCATCCATTCGGTTAAGCTGTTGCAATGTTTAGCGGACAGCAATAAAAAAAGACACAGAGCCCACCCTACCCCTTCCCTTGAAGAGAAGGGAGATAGGCGACGGACTCCTTGCAAAACTAATTCATTAAGGTGAAGACAGCTTCTTTACGGACTCAGTTACAAAAATAATGGCAGGAGGAAGCATAATTGCACTTTTCGCTTTGAGTATTGATGTTTTTTTGCTATCTTTGTCCCCATAATTTCAGTACCATTCACACACGACATCATAACACATGACTAAGCAGAACAACAAAATGCGTGTCGGCATAGTCGGCACAGGATGGATTGCAGAGAAAGCAGCCATCACACTCAACGGGCTGAACGAATGCGAGGCCTATGCCGTGGGCTCGCGCTCGTTGGCGACGGCAGAAACCTTCGCAGCGAGATGGGGCATGACAAAGGCTTATGGTTCGTACAGCGAACTGATGGCCGACCCCGATGTTGACTTGGTATATGTGGGCACACCCCACTCCCACCACAACGACGTGACAAGGGAAGCCATTCTGACAGGGAAACCCTGTCTGGTGGAGAAAGCCTTCATGGCAAACGCCCGTCAGGCACGTGAAATCATTGAGCTGGCCCACGAGCGGAGGGTGTTTGTGGCAGAAGCCATCTGGACTCGCTATCAACCTGCCGTGGGCATAGTGCGCAAGCTCATAGCCGACGGCCGCATTGGGACGCCACACCTCGTGACCGCCACCCTGGGCTACTCCATGGGCAACAAGGAACGCATCATGCGGCCCGACCTCTGCGGAGGAGCTTTGCTCGACCTCGGTGTCTATGCCCTGAACTTCGTAAGGATGTTCTGCACAGACAAGGAGGGTGTGAGCAACAGCATTGAAAGCATCGATGGGCACTGCGTGAAATCAGCCACAGGCATGGACCTCACCAACACCATGACCATCATACTGAAAGATGGCGTGGTGGCCAACGTACAGTCATCGGCACAGTGTGTGGGCGACAACATCGGAGTCATTGCCGGCACCAAGGGCAACCTGATTATCGACAACATCAACAATCCGCAGACTATCACCGTGAACGGCCCCGACCGCACCTACATTGAGACCATCCGGGTGCCGCAGCAAATCACGGGCTACGAATACCAGTTCCTGGCTTGCCGGCAGGCATTGGCTGACGGCTTGCTGGAACCACGTGAGATGCCCCACAAAGAGACGCTCTACATCATGCAGCTGATGGACGACCTCAGGCGGAGGTGGGGCGTGAGCTACCCCATGGACTAAGCACATGAATAAAACCTATAAACAACACAAAGCATGAAAAAGATTCTTCACTCTTCACTTTTCACTCTTCACTTTTTGGCCTTCTGCTGCCTGGCAGCAATGACAGCCTCGGCACAGCAACAGCTGGGCCAGCGCCCACGGGTGAAATCGCCCATAGTGAACCCGGACGGAACGGTGACGTTTAACTTCTACGACCCGTCGGCACAGGCGGTGAGCGTCAGCGGCGACTTCGACGAGATTCGCAGCCAGCGGCTCGACATGACAAAACAGGAGAACGGCGTGTGGACGGTGACAACACGCCCCCTGGAACCCGAGCTCTACTCATACAGCTTCACCGTGGACGGCCAGCGGATAGTAGACCCCGCCAACAGCTATGTGAACCGCGACATCAACACGCTGAGCAACATCTTCATCGTGACGAAGAGCGCAGACGACAAGGGCCATGTCTACTCAGTGCAGGATGTGCCCCACGGCACACTGAGCCGAGTGTGGTACGACAGTCCCACGCTGGGACAGCAACGGCGCATGACGGTCTATCTGCCGCCACAATACGATGGGAAGAAGCGTTTCCCCGTGATGTACCTGCTGCACGGATGGGGCGGCGACGAGACGGCATGGGCCGACCTGGGACGGACATCGCAAATCATGGACAACCTGATTGCCGCAGGACGCTGCGTGCCGATGATAGTAGTGATGCCCAACGGCAACCCCACCTGCAACGCTGCGCCAGGATGGTGGCACGAGGGGATGTACGTGCCCGACGGCAATGCCTTCAACTACCGCAAGGCGAAGGCCACAATGGAGGAGAGCTTCATGGACATCGTGACGTTCATCGACACACACTATAAGACCATCGCCAAGCGCTCGGGCCGCGCCGTGACAGGACTCTCCATGGGCGGCGGTCACACCTTCGGCATCGCACGCCTCTATCCCGAGACGTTCCATTACTACGGCCTGCAGTCGGCAGCAACGCAGATGGCACTCAGCGGATGGCCCAACACACAACAGCAAAACCACGAAACGGCGTACGACACGCAGATGGCACGCCTGTTCGGCTCGAAGCCCAAGCTCTTCTGGATAGCCATCGGCAAAGAGGACTTCCTGCTGCAGCAGAACACCCAGCTGCGCCAATATCTCGATGAGAAGGGCTACACCTACGAATACTACGAGAACGACGGGGGACACATCTGGCGCAACTGGCGCATCTACCTGACGATGTTTGCACAGAAAATATTCAAGGACTGAACGGTCCCCCTGCCCTGAGCCTGACGAAGGGGCCTGCCCTGAGCCTGACGAAGGGGCCTGCCCTAAGCCTGTCGAAGAGTCCTGCCCTGAGCCTGACGAAGGGGCTCAGTGCGTTGCGCAAATTACGCAACGCTTTGCGGTAAAATTAAGCATGGTTTGTGTTGGGCAATAGCAGAAATTGCCGTATCTTTGCATACATAAAACCCAACACAAATACATTGATATAATCAAAATTGTGAAGCCACCCGTCTGTGAAGACGGGTGACTTCTCGTTTTCTGCCCTGAGTCTCTCGAAGAGTCCTGCCCTGAGCTTGACGAAGAGTCCTGCCTTGAGCCTGACGAAGAGTCCTGCAAAAAAACGCAATGATTTGCGCAACATTTCTGCATCTCTTGCGTTAAAAAGACATAAAGAACTTTCCCACAACGACTATGAAACGAATCTCCCAACGCGACATTGCGCGAGAATTAGACATCAACGTGTCCACGGTGTCGCGGGCCCTGCGAGGGCTCGACGGCGTCAGTGCCGACCTGAAGAAGAAGATTGAACAGCTGGCCATGGAGGGCGGCTACCGTCCCAACCCGTTTGCCGCCAGCCTGCGCTACGACACCACGCGCACCATCGGCGTGGTGGTGCCCGACGTGGCCTATAACCAGAATGCCCAGATCGTGAAGAGCATTGAGGCCGAGGCCCGCCGTGCGGGATATATGTGCATCATCACCGACTCCAACGACCGCAGCGACACCGAGGCCGACTGCATAGAGCTGCTGATGAACATGCACGTGGAGGGCATCATCATCAGTCTGGCACAGGACACCACCGACTTCACCCACCTGAAACGTCTGCACAAGGCGAAGGTGCCGGTGGTGCTCTTCGACCGTACTGCCGACATTGGCTTCTCATCGGTCATCATCAACGACACCGTGTCGGCCCACGAGGCCACCAACAGCCTCATTGAGAGCGGAGCACGACGCATAGCCTTCCTGGGGGGCTCTAACCACCTTCAGCAGACCATCGACCGCAAGCACGGCTACCTGGAGGCGCTGCGCGAGCACAAGATACCCATACAAACGGAGCTGGTGAAGTGCCACCACATCAGTTTCAACTCAGGACTGAGCGACACCCTTGAGCTGCTGAGCCTGCCCGAGCCGCCCGATGCCATTCTGGCCACCCACGGGCTGCTGACCATCTCGGCGCTGCAGGCTGTGACGAGCAGCGGGCTCCGCATCCCCGACGACGTGGCCGTCATAGGCTACATGAGCGACTGGGTGTCGGAGATGTCACATCCCCGTACATCGTTCGTCAGACAGAACCTGAAGGAGATAGGCATCCGTGCCTTCCGCCTGCTGCAATCGCAGATAGCCGGCGACGACAGCGTTCAGCACGTGGTGGTGAGGGCTCGTCTGGAACTGCGCGACAGCACTAAGTAGCCGTTCCTCGTTATATACGCTCCACCTGCTTCACCCCCTTCACGGTGCGCAGCTTCTTGATGAGCGCCTCGAGGCGTGTGTTGTCGGTCATCACTACGACAAGGTTTCCACGGAACAGTCCGTCGTTGGCATCGATGTTAATGCTGCGCAGCACCAGCTTCTCGTCCTTCGATATGATCGACGTGAGATTGTTGACGATGCCCAGGTTGTCGTTGCCAATGACGCGCAGCGTTATCTCGTACTGCCCCGTGCCCTTGCCGCTCCACACGGCCCTCACGATGCGGTATCCGAACCGGCTGCGCAGGTCGTGGGCATTGGGGCAGTCGGCCCTGTGAATCTTGATGCCGCCGCCCCTGGTGACGAACCCGAAGACGCTGTCGCCGTAGATGGGGTTGCAGCAGCGTGCCAGCTGGTAGTCGATGCCCTTGAGGTTCTGGTCGATGACGAGCACATCGTCTGAGGGGTGAGAGGTGAGGGGTGAGAAGTGAGAGTTCTCCAGCACGAACTCCTCGGCCGAGCGCCCCACGTTGTCGCCCGTCACCACCTTGTCGCCCTGCTGCACCTCGAGATACTTGTCGATGACGGTAGCCACGTCGAGGGTCTCGGAGATGAGGTCGCGGTAGAAGTCGCTGGCCTCCTTGTAGCCCAGCTTCTTCATTGTGCGCATCATCGTCGACTCGTCCTGCTCTATCTTCCTGTTTTTGAATTTCCGCTCCAGCATCTCCTTCACCAGCAGCGCCTCCTTTTGCTGTGTCTCCTTCAGTGCCAGCCTTATCTTCGCCTTCGCGCGGCTTGTCTTCACTATGTTCAGCCACTCCTGCTTAGGGCGCTGCGTGGTCGAGGTGAGAATCTCCACCTGGTCGCCCGAGTGAAGTTCTTGCCGGAAGGTCACCACCCTGTTGTTGATACGCGCCCCAGTGCAGGCCGACCCCACCTTCGAGTGTATGTGGTAGGCCATGTCGAGCACGGTGGCGCCACGGGGGAAGCGCATCAGGTCGCCCTTGGGTGTGAAGACATACACCTCCTCGTCCTGTAGTTCCATCTTGAACTGGTCCATCGCCTCCATACCGTCGTCGGTGTTCTCCAGCATCTGGCGTATGCCCGCCAGCCACTCGTCCATGCCGCCGGCATCGGCCTTCACCCCCTTGTAGCGCCAGTGGGCAGCCACGCCGCGCTCCGCCACCTCGTCCATGCGTTCCGTGCGTATCTGCACCTCCACCCATTTCTTCTCGGGCCCCTGCACGGTGATGTGCAGACTCTCATAGCCGTTCGACTTCCTCACCGTCAGCCAGTCGCGCATACGTTTGGGGTTCGACGTGTACATGTTCGTGATGATGGCGAAAGCATTCCAACACTGCTGCTTCTCCTTCTCGAGCGGACAGTCGATGATGATGCGTATGGCGAACAGGTCGTAGACGCCCTCGAAACCACAGTGCTGCTTCTTCATCTTCTGCCAGATGGAGTGTATGCTCTTCGTGCGCCCCTTTATATGGCACTTCATCCCCTCCTCCCGCAGCTTCTGCTCTATGGGGGCAATGAAGCGCTCTATGTAGGCATCGCGAGCCTGCTTCGTGGCGTTCAGCTTCTCGCGTATCATGTAGTAGGCATCGTGCTCCAGATACTTCAGCGACAAGTCCTCCAGCTCGCTCTTCAGTTTGTATAGTCCCAGCTTGTGGGCCAGCGGCGCATAGAGGTAGGCCGCCTCCTCGCTGATGCGCTTGCCCTCGGCGGGCGCATCTCCGCGTGCCATAACATCGCGTATCTGTCGCATTAGGTTCACGCGGTCGGCAATCATTATCAGGATGACGCGCATGTCCTCAGCGAACGACAGCAGCAGGTTTCTGAAGTTCTCACTCTGCGCAGCCACTCCCGCAGCGCTGTTCTTCCGGTAGAGGTCGCCAATGCGCTGCAGACCGTGGAGGATACTCCCCACGGCATCGCCATACTGCGTCCGCGCCTCGTCCACCGTCAGGCATTCCGCCTCAACAAGGGGACGTAGCAGTATGGCCAGCACCGCATCGCGGCGCAGCCCTATCTCCTCCACCGCCAGCAATGCCGTCTGCAGGCTGGTGAGCACAGGGTTCAGACCGAAGATGTCGCGGCAGAGCCGTCTCTCGCTGATGGCCATCAAAAGCCTCTCTCGAACCGTCTGATAGAGGGGAGAAGACTGGGCGGGGGGGCGCTCATCTCCACCTTCGGCAGGCTCAGGGCAGGTCTTTTCGAGAGGCTCAGGGCAGGTCTCTTCGGCAGGCTCAGGGCAGGTCTCTTCGGCAGGCTCAGGGCAGGTTCCGGATGGGTCGAGGGTGGCTCCCAACCTTTCTCTCAACTCCCCGTAGAGATCGAGGGCCTGCTGCCGTTCGTTATATGTAAACACCAAAGGTTCTGTCATATCACTATTGTCGTTGAATTCTAGTTTTTTTGCGTGTTCGGCCACGCACTCCATTCTTTTCGCCTACAAAAGTAATCATTTTCCACTAAAAACCTCCCTTCCCTTCGCATTTTTTTATGTTGCTTTACGCTAAAACGGTTTCCGCTGCTCAAATTTCATCCTTCATCAGGGGGCTCTCATCTGTTGTGACGATGTGGGGCTGGCCGGATAATATGCCTTGCAAGACCGAATCGGGTGATAACTTTTCTTTACATCGATATTTCTTCAAAAAGGAAAGGATAGCTTTGAGGGTGGAAAAGTACCGCTTTTTGACCCTCAAAGCTGTCCTTTCCCACCTTCAAAGCGGTGCTTTTCTAAAACCCTTACAATGCGGCAGTTTTTGCGAATTTGAATTTTCCTGACATTCCGACCATCCTGTCAAGCTGTTGCAATGTTTAGCGGACAACAATATTTTTTATTTACTATCCTTTTAATAAATGCACATCATGCCCAGCACACACTGGCATACGTCAGCGTGGGGAGCGGGACGCCCTTTCTTTGACATTACCGGTAATCGTAGCGGCCCGTCAGTTTCTTAACTCGATGTGCCATAGACGATAAGATATTGCTGAAGTTACCATAGAAGAGATTCCTACAGAGTTCCTCAAAGCTGCGCCCCAGTTTGATCATCGGATGTTCCCACGCCATGATGCGGAATACCCGCTCTTTATATGCAGCATCCTCCATGATGAGCTTGGGATGACGAAGAGGGAAAACGACCTCATAACTGGGCATGGTGAGCAGCTGCTGCATCCTGCGCGGAAGGGTCTTGAGCGGGGTCTGATAATGGGCCGACCCTGCTGAGACGGCATCGTTATGTATCATGTTCTTTGTGGGAACAATGGTCAGGCATGAGTTAAGCATCAGATATGACCAAAACACTGTCTCGTAAATAGGCTGTCCTCCCTGTTTGTGCTTGCGCATCTTCTTCACCATTTCCTTCCATCCGTTCTTCCGGCTGTTTACCAAGGTCTCAAGTTGCCGCATACCCTTTTCATCATCCACTATGGAGTAGTCGCCATCCCACTGCCCCACCACTCGCCGCCATGATGCCCACCCCCAGACGGGCATCATGGTGGTAAAGATGTAGTCGTAGGGCGACTCCGTTCGCTCCTCGTGGTTGAAGCCGGCTATCATGCCTATCCGCAAATCATTCTCATAACGGTCGAGCAGTTCCTTGCAGAAAGGGATGAACGAGAATGACGGTATGCTGTCGTCCTCCAAGACAACGCACTTGTCGTATAAGGAGAACGCCCACCGCTGGGCATGGTAGTTTGAAGCCCACGGACCGGCATTCTCTGAATGGTAGCTACGCCTCACGTCTGCGGGCCAGTCGATGGCGTCATCGGCCACAATCTGCCGGGCAGCCTCTGCCTGCTTCGCCTCTTCTGCGTTGCGTGGCCCATCCTGGTAAAGGAGGAGCTTGGTGGGGCGTGCTTTCCTTATTACGTCAAACGTGCGTTGGAGTGTGTGCGTGCGAGTAAAGAAAATCAGCAATACGGCGACGTCGGTTCCTGCGGGTGCTTGTTGTTCTGTGTGTATCATGTCTAACATCAATATTTTGCTATAATGATACCCAGAGGTGACAAGAGACTGCATCGGCCAACAATCATTAACCCCATGTGTTAATTTGTGATAAAAAGCAGCACACTCATGCAGTCTTTCGGGCGTTTAAGTTATCTTTACATTGTGAAAGCGATACGACATCTACTATTATTATCTTTTCTTGCCTGCGCCACAGCTCTTTACGCAGACCATACATTTGCCGTCATCATAAGCGGAGGACGCAGCAAACTGTTTAACCACGAACGCTATTGGAACGACTGCGCCTTCCTCTACCGCACCCTGCGACAGACGTATGGCATTCCCAAAGAACACATCACTCTATTAATGGCCGACGGCAACAATCCTGCAGACGACCAGCTTACTGATGGAGCCACGGGGCTTGCATCATCGCCCACCGACCTTGACGGCGACGGAGAAGCCGACCTCGCGCTGGCTGCCACACGGCAGAACATTGACGACACATTCCGACAACTCGCCACCAGGCTGGGCGCCAACGACCACCTCTTTCTATTTATAACCGACCACGGTGAATGCGACCAGCAGGGCAACGTACATCTGTGGCTGTGGGGCAACGAAGCGCTCGGACCCAGAGAGCTTGCCGCAATGGTCGGCCAATGCCACCCCGCCACGATGAACATCCTCATGGGACAGTGCCACTCAGGGGCTTTCACCGAGTCATTGCAGGGCGAGGGGCGCATCATCACTACCGCCTGTGCCGCCGGTCAGATGTCGTGGGCTTGCAAAGAACGCCCCTACGACGAGTTCGTATATCACTGGATATGCGCCATTGCCCAGCACGACGAGACGGGACAGGCTGTCATCGCGGATGCCGACGGCGACGGATGCGTCAACATGCAGGAGGCTTACGACTATGCACTTCGCCACGACTGCCGTCCCGAGACGCCCAGCCTCGACGCACTGCCTGCTGACATCGCCACCCAGTGGTCGTTCACGGGTATGCGAAACAGCATCAGCCCCCCCCGAGCCCCTACCCCTACCTATGATGTCCCCTTCATCTACGACCTGCAAGGACGCATGATAAGAAAAAAATGATGACGCCATGCAGTCTTTCGGTCTCACATAGCATCATAAAGGTAAGTTGAACCCATAAACTCACACATGATGAAAAAGCAATTACTCTCACTCCTCTGCCTGTTGTCCGCCATGACGGCAACAGCAGCTACGAGCAGCCCCAGCGGTCTCAGCGTTGACTCGATTTCAATCAACGGGAACTTCATAGCCCAGTTGTCGCAGCATGTTGAAATCAGCATCAGAAACACGTCGGACACCGACTTCGAGGGGCGGCTCTATATGCTGGCCCTCAACAAGAGCGATGGCAGTTTGACGCCAAGCCTCGACACTCTGGTAAGCATCAAAGCCTCCAAGAGCCTGTGGTTTACCCTATACCCCACACTACCCGAGGGCGACCTTGAGCTGCGCCTGGCTACAGATGCCGATGGTCAACAGGTGATAGGCTCCAGCAATGTGGCCATCAGCCCCCTGCGGAAACTAAATTTCAACGCCGTCTTTTCACTCGACATGCTGAGCGAGACGGATACCGAGAAGGTGCTCTACGGCAGCCGCATCCGAGGCTGGATGCGTGTGTCGAACTACGATGCCCCCTATTATGGTGCCTACGGAGGCACAGCCGACGATGACGGCTTTGTGCTCTGGCTCGAGGACAGCGACAACGGTGAGATACTGTTCAAACGACATCTTTGCAGTATGTTGCCATATTACAACTGGGTGCAGACAAGTTTCGCACACGATGCAGTATTCCGCGACGGTGCTCACTACAAGCTGAAGGTGGGCTACGGTATGCCTTACGGACTGGAGACCATCGATTCGCTTTGTTTTACCACCCGCAGAGGTATCAACACTTATTGGACTGCTGACGGCCAAGTGCTGCCGCTACCGCTGCTTAGCGACGGGCAGTTGCTGGTGCCGGCCGAAGCCGTCGCCGTGGACTTGCGCGGCCAGAACGCCATCAACACCGTTTTCAGCCTCGATGCATCGCAGGCCAACCCCAACTGCCTCTACTATCTTGACATCCCCGACAACGTGCCTCAAGGACTTGACGAGAGCCACAACATTGTGCGAGGAATGGAAGCTGCCAAAATCATATTGACCGAGGGGAACGACTTCTATTGCCCATTGGCTTTCAGGGCACGGTTCGTCAGTTACCTGATGACGCCATCCTACAACAACCCCGATGCCGAAGCCTGTCGCCGAGGCTACTCAGAGACCATCGTACTGCCTTTCGCACCCAGTTCTATCAATCTCTACGATGTGAACGGCGGGACTGACATGCTTCATCCCGACATGCTGAAAGTGCTGGAATATTATGGCAACATAGGCGACTCGCTGAACATCTCAGTTATCAGTTCCATACAAATGATGGAAGCCTACAAGCCCTACATCCTGGGCGTCTACGTCGGCTCGAGCCTTCTGTTCATAGGCGAGAACACGGTGATTCCCATGACGGGCGAGGCCATCGTACGCGGTAACGGCCTTGACTTTATGGGTACCACCGTCAGCAGGCGTCTTTCGCCCCAGTATTATGTCTATTCTCCCGATGACTATAGTTTCCGCCGGGGAGACGACGACGTGATAGAGCCCTTCCATGCTTGCCTCTATGCTACAAAAGCTGTAGAGCCGGAAGGTGGGTCGGCTCTCGGTTCACTGGGTATCTCCGACTACGTCTGGGGGAGCAAGGGAAGACCAGGCGACAGCACCATCAGCGGCCTGCAGCCAACCACCCGCGGAAGCGAGAAGAGCAAGACTGTGTACAGCACTACGGGATGCCAGATGGACAGCCGCCATTTGTCTAAGGGTATCTACATCATCGATGGACGCAAGTTCATTGTGAAATAAACAAACGGAAAGGCACGATGCAATTGCAGCAAATAGCAGAACGCTGCCAGCAGGGCGACCGCGAGGCATTCGCCCTGCTTTATACTGCCATGCATCAGCCTTTGAGGAAAAGCTGCCTGCGCTATGTAAATGACGAAACGGTAGCCGACGACCTGGTACACGACGCCTTCCTGATTATCCTCTCAAAGATTAGCACTCTAAAGGACACCACCCGTGTGGAGGCATGGATGACAATGGTCATGCAACGTGTGGCACTGCTCTATCTGAGGCAGCAAAAACAGCGGCATCAGGTAGAGCTTACAGAAGCCGGCTTGGTGAGTGCTCCACAGGGTACCGACGGCGCCTGCCTGTCGGAAATACTGGCCGCCGTCGATGCGCTGCCCGACGGCTACCGCAAAGTGTTCAGACTGTCAGTGATTGAGGGGATGAACCATCAGGAGATAGCCGAACTGCTTCACATAGAACCCCACAGCTCATCGTCGCAGCTCTATCATGCCAAGGTGCTCCTACGGCGTTGGCTGCGGCCCATGGTGCTGCTGTTGCTGGCCATCGCCCTGCAGCTGGGTATCTACCACTGGTTGGGCCGCTATCATCATGAGGACACTCCCCCACTGGCGTCATCGGAGAATGGGAAATCGGTCAGTTCTGCCGACAAGTGGCATGAAAGTAGTACGGATGCTGCGGCCACGAGGGAAGAGACGGCGGAAGCGACCGACAACGGCAGAGGGGGGCGTAGACGGGATGTGGCGACCGCTAAGCCCGACGACGACACGGGGAAAGATGGCGCAGCTAACAACGTGGAGCCCCCCGAACGACCAGACAACGCCACCCACAACGATGAACAGCGCGAGGTGACGCCATACAGGTGGGCGGACGAGGAGCCAAGCAAGCTGTCACCCAGCAAATGGCCGGCAGGGCCACGAAATAGCGGGAGGACTGCCCAATGGGACGTGCAACTGGCTTATAGCGGCATGGGAAACAGCAGCCACGGGCAGTTGCCTTATGCCAACCCCGACATCAACACGGCGGCACACGACTCCTTGGCCTCTCACCACTTGCCCATCACGGTCTCCCTGTCGGTGAACTACCGCATAGACAGCCATTGGCGGATAGGAACGGGACTGGGCTACACTCGGCTCTCCAGCGAATTCAATGCTGGCAACAACATGGTATCACTACAGCAACAGCAGACAGTGAACTATCTGGATATCCCCATCAGCGCTTCATACCACTGGCAGCTATCGCATCGCTGGCAGCTCTACGTCAGGGCAAACGCCTCCATGCACTTGCCACTAAGTTCCACCCTCGACAGCCATTATCTGCTGGCGGAGGGCATCAGAGTTGACCGCACAACAGAACGCCTGCACCCCGGGCTGCAGTGGTCAACGGGCATGGGCGTGGGACTGCTCTACAACCTGACACCTCATGTCGGTTTCTTCATAGAGCCCGGACTGAACTATTACCTGCGGAAAAGCGATAGCGGCGTGAAGACTTGGAATACGGAGCACCCCATCGGATTCAGCGTCCCATTGGGAGTGAGGATAACTCTCATAAAATGAATACTGAGATATTATTGCTGTCCGCTAAACATTGCAACGGCATGACTGGTCGGAAAGAATGTCAGGAAAATTCAAATACGCGAAAAGTGCCGCACGGCGGAAGTTTTGGAAAAGCACCGCTTTGAGGGTGGAAAAGGACAGCTTTTTGACCCGAAAAGCGGTACTTTTCCATCCGAAAAGCTATCCTTCCCTTTTTGAAGAAATGTCGATGTAAAGAAAATTCGCTGTCCGATTCTGTCTTACAAGGTCCGTTATCCAGCCAAGCCCCCCAATTGGTAGATTAGCATATTGGTCGTTTAGGAAAGATAGTACTACCCCCCAAAACGCCCCACCAAAAACGACCAAACGCCCACCTGATGAAGTATGAAACCTGAAAAAACGGAAAACGTTTCAGCGGACAGCAATAAATAGAAAAAGAGAAATCCGAATGTTCCTTACATTCTTCCGTTCCGAATCAAGCTATTGCGCTGACTGTCGGACAGCCATGGCTAGATAGCAGGCAGCATCTGCCTGAGTTGCTGCTCGTGGCGCTTGGCAGCCTGATAGCCGATGGCAATCATGTGGCGCATGTTCTCGTTGCCAAAACTGGAGGCATCGTAGTCGGACATGAGGGGCTGGATGTAGACATCAGCACTGCGGCGGTTGGCGTTGTACTTGGTGATGTCGGGACGGTTGAACACCCAGTTGGCGATGCCGCCAAGGCCAATGAGGTCGGCAAAGGAGGTGATGATGTTTTCAGTCTGCGTGCGGTTCTGCATAGCGCTCTGCTGCAGATCGACGGCAATGATGATGTCGGCGCCCATAGTTCGGGCAACGTCGACGGGCAGGTTGTTCATCATGCCGCCGTCGACGAGCTGCTGCCCGTTCAGGCGAACAGGCTTGAAGATGCCGGGGATGGCCATGGAGGCACGTATGGACTTCGCCACGGAGCCGCTGGAGAGCACCACCTCCTTGGCCTGGAGCATCTCGGCGGCCACACAGCGGAAGGGGGTGGGCAGATTCGAGAAGTGGCTACAACCCTTGGCGGAGAGCATGGAGTCGAGGAGCTGCTCGACGCGTGCTCCGGACAGGACTCCGAACTGGGGGTTGGTGGTATCGATGACGGGGAAACCGAAGATGTAGGTTGTGCCCCCTTCCTGCTTCAAGGGTTCGCCGCTAAGGTCGGAGCGGCGGTCGGTGAGCAGCGACAGCCACTCTTGCTGACAGAACATCTGCTCAAGCTCGGCGGCGCTGTAGCCGGCAGCGTAGAGTCCGCCCACAATGGCGCCGATGCTGGTGCCAACAATATAGTCGGGGCGGACACCGGCTTCTTCAAGGGCTTTCAGCACTCCCACCTCGGCACCGCCACGAGCACCGCCGCCCCCCAGCACCAGACCGACGGTCTGGGCGCGTGAGGGGCTGAGCGGAGTGAGAAGTAGGAGGCAGAGGAGCAGCCTCAGCATGGTCACCTGCGGATTACTTTATGATGACTTTCTGGCCTTTCACCACGTAGATAGCGGGGCGCAGCTGTGCCACCTGCGAGGCGGTGAGCTGCGAGGCCACCTTGGCTCCGGAGAGGCTGTAGACGTCGACCAGTTCGCCAGCGTGGGCCACGGCCTGGATGCTGGTAGTCTCGCCTTGCTTCAGGTGAGTGGTGAAGAGGTTGCGATGGGTGGGCAGCTGAATGTAGCAGCGTGTGGGATAGAAGCCTGTGGTGCCTGTGCCTACGCTGACGAAGCGGGCCTCGGCATTGTCGGCAGCCAAAACGCCATAGAGGCCTTCACCGTCGATGTGGCTCTTGGCGCCTGTCATCGTCACCTCCTCGCCTTTGGATGTGGTGAGGGTGATGACAGCTGGACGGTCAACGACCAGGGCCTCCTTGCTTATCTTAATGTAGGTGGTCGCACCGGTGTAGTAGAGGATGTAGGGGGTGTTGGCCACAATGCCCTCGCTCTTGCAGTCCATAAAGCAGAGGTTCAGGTCGGATCCCTGGTTCTCAACGCCCACGAGCTTCTCTAAGCGGCAGTCGGGGCCGAAGGTAGCATTCATCTCTTCGGTGCTCATGCTGAAGGGCAGGGCGATGGTGTTCCAACCGGTGAACATGTAGCGGGTGGTGGTGACGTCGCACACACGGCCATCGTAGCGGTCGAGATCGGTGGCACTGTAGGTACTCATGTTGAGCTTCACCTGAGCATTCAGCCCAAGTGAGACGGCAGCCATGGCTGCAAAAAGAAATAGTCTCTTCATAGGTCTTGTAAAGTTGAGGGGTTAGTTGAATGGGGTATCTTTTCGCATTGTCAGTCTTTGATATTAGGCTCTTCAAGGCCAATGCCTTTCTTGCGGTCGACGACCTTCAGGGCGAGGCCTAAGAGGAGGGCTGCTACGCCCAGTCCGGCGAACATCACCAGAGGCACGGTGTGATTGAGCTCCGTGGCAGGCGTACCGGCGGGATTGGTGGCATCGAGCATCTTGCCGTAGAGCAGGGGGAAGAGCCACAGGCCGATGTTCTGAATCCAGAAGATGAGAGCGTAGGCTGATCCTATCACCTTTTGGTCGACCAGCTTGGGAACGGATGGCCACAGCGAGGCGGGCACCAGGGAGAAGGAGGCGCCAAGGACGAGGATGGTGACGTAGGCCACGATGACGCCGCCAATGGCACTGCTCTTGAACAGGGGCAGGATGAAGGCGAAGGTGAGGTGGCACCCGATGAGCAGCAACGAGCCGAAGACAAGCATCGTGGCGGCCTTTCCCTTATGGTCGACGTAGTTGCCCAGGATGGGGGTGATGAGCACGGCCAGCAGGGGGAACACGGCGAAGATGGACTCGGGCGACTGGCGCATGTAGCCCATGTAGCAATAGGTGAGCAGAGCGACGACCGACACGGTGAGCAGCGTGTACTTCTTCGTCTTGTCCTTCATAAAGTTGCTGGCGAAACCTGTGCCTGCCACGACAAGCATGATGAGATACTGCACGATGGTGACCGTGGTGCTGGCCCAGAACGAGTCCTTGGCTGGCTCTTCAAGCAGCAGGTTGCACTGCAGCATGTTGGTGGCATACTTCTGGAATGGGAAGATGGCAGAATAGTAGAGCACACAGAGCAGGGCTACGAGCCAGAAGCCACTGTCGCGCAGTATCTTGCCAATGTCGCTGATCTTGAAGGGGTCGTCCTTCTCCTCTGCCTCGCCCGTCTGGGCATCGAGTTTCCTGTCCATGAAGAAATAGGTGATAAACATGATGAGGGCGATGCACATGCGCACCACGCCGAAGGCCACGGAGCGCGACACGTCGACCTGGCCGCCGAGCTTGGCAAAGAAGGGGGAGAAAATCATGCAGGTGGCAACGCCCAGACGGGCCAGCGCCATCTCGGAGCCCATGGCAAGGGCCATCTCGCGGCCCTTGAACCACTTCACGATGCCTCGTGAGACCGTGATACCGGCCATCTCGCAGCCGCAGCCAAAAATCATAAAGCCGCAAGCAGCCAGCTTGGCTGAAGCGGGCATCCCCTCGTAGAAGGGTGAGACGCCCAACTCGTCGAAGCCAGGGATATAGTTAAGGTTATTGGTGAACCATGTCTCAAGGCCGCTACCCTTGAAAGCATCGGTGACGGCATACCACTTGATGCAGGCTCCGACGAGCATGACGGCACCTGAGAGCACGGCAGTGAAGCGGACGCCCATCTTGTCGAGGATGATGCCTGCGAAGATGAGGAAGAAGACGAAAACATTGAGGAAGACCTCGGCGCCCTGCATGGTGCCAAAGGCGGTGGAATCCCATCCGCGGGTGTCCTGCATGAGGTCCTTGATGGGCGATAGGATGTCCATGAAGATGTAGCTGCAGAACATGCCTAGGGCAAGCAGCAGCAGCGCCGTCCAGCGCATGGCGGCAGAGTCGCGTAGTGTCTTGTGAATTGCTTGTGTCATTTTATGTGATGTTTTTTCTTTCTTCTTACGGCCTTCATGCCCTCCTAACAGGCAGGGGGCTTTCGTGTGCAAAAGTACAAATTAACGGGGAAACCGCCAAACTTTTGGATGACTTTTTGCAGGGAAAGGCGATTACTGTTGCTCTACTTCAGCCAGCGGTCGAGCCAGTTGAAGTAGGTGCGCTGCCAGAGGATGCCGTTCTGAGGCTTCAGCACCCAGTGGTTCTCGTCGGGGAAGATGAGCAGCTGAGCCTCGATGCCCCTCATGCGGGCGGCATTGAAGGCGCTCATGCCCTGCGTGGCATTGATGCGATAGTCCAGCTCGCCATGGATACAGAGGATAGGCGTGTCCCAGCGGTCGACAAAACGGTGGGGCGAGTTCTCGTAAGTACGCTTGGCGTTTGCGGTCTGATTCTTGTTCCAGTAGGCATCGTCGTACTCCCAGTTCGAGAACCAGTTCTCCTCGGTCTCAGTGTACATGGCCTCGAGGTTGAAGGCACCGTCGTGGGCAATGAAGCACTTGAAGCGCTTGTCGTGATGGCCGGCGAGGTAGTAGACGGAGAAACCGCCAAAGGAGGCACCCACAGCTCCCATGCGGTCTCTGTCGACGTAGGGGAGATTCTGGGCGGCATCGTCGATGGCCGAGAGATAGTCGCTCATGCACTGGCCCGTCCAGTCGCCTGAGATTTCCTCAAGCCACTCCTGACCAAAGCCGGGCAGTCCGCGACGGTTGGGGGCCACGATGACGTAGCCTTGCGAGGCCATGATGAAGAAGTTCCAACGGTAGCTCCAGAACTGGCTGACGGGGCTCTGCGGCCCGCCCTCGCAGAAGAGGAGCGTGGGATACTTCTTGCTGGCGTCGAAGTTGGGGGGCAGGATAATCCAGGTGAGCATCTCCTTGCCGTCGGTGGTCTTCACCCAGCGCCGCTCCACGGTGGGCTTTGCCAGCTGGGTGAGGATATGGTCGTTCTCGGTGGTCAGCTGTGCAACGGCGGTCTTTTCCGGTTTTTTCGTGCTGGGGGTTACGACGTAGAGGTCAGCGGGATGGGTGAAGGAGTGGCGCTCCATCAGCAGCTGGCCTTTGCTGTTCATCATCTGCAGCGAGCCGAAGTCGGCCCAGTCGTCAGTGAGCTGCACCACCTTGGAAGCCTGCTTCTTGGTGGCAGGCGTCACGGCATAAAGGTTCTCGGTGGCGTGCCATACTCCGATGAAATAGAGGAGTGCGGGGTCTTTGGGATTGGTATTCCAGCAGTAGTCGTCCACGTTCGAGTCGAAGTCCTCGGTCAGGTAGGCTTTTGTCCCTGCCTGCAAATCGTAGCAGCACAGGCGCTGGCGGTCGGCCTCATAGCCATTGCGCTCCATGGAGAGCCATGCCACGTAGCGGCCGTCGGGTGAGAAACGGGGATTCTGGTCATAGCCCACGTTGTTCACCAGGTTCCCGGGGGCGTTCACGCTCTGGTACTTCATGGTCTTCGTGGGGTCAATCTTCGGTTCCACGTAGCCATCGGGCTTGCAGATGTTGGTAGTCTTGCCGGCAGCCACGTCGTAGAGGTAGATGTCCGAGTCGGTGGAGATGCTGTAGTCCAGGCCCGTCTTCTTACGGCAGGTGTAGGCAATGGTCTTGGAGTCGGGACTCCAGTCCAGCTGCTCTATGCCTCCAAAGGGCTCCATGGGGCACTCATAGGGCTGCCCTTCCAAGATGTCCTTGCCGTTGCCTGCGAGAGCGAAGCCATCGCCCACAGCATAGACGAAGGGGTGCTGTATACTCTCCACATAGTGATCCCAGTGGCGGTACATCAGGTCGGTGACTAAGCGGCCGGTGGCCTTGGGCAGGTCGTCGGGGTTCTGCTTGATGACCTCGTGGAAGGGTATGCTCTTCAGGATGACGGCGCCCTTCTTGTCGGGCGAGAACTTGAAGCCCTCCACCTCACCACCAGTCTGCGAGAGCTGTCGGCGGCCAGTGCCGTCGATGTTCATGGCCCACAGCTCGCCCCCAGTGATGAAGGCGATGGTGGAGTTGTCGAGCCAGGCGGCATCGGTCTCGTTCTTGTCGCTGGTAGTCAGTTGCTTCTTACCGCTGCCGTCGGCACTCATCATGTAGAGCACATGGTGGCTCTTGTTGTGCTTCACGCTGTAGTAGCCCACCTGATACACGATGTGGGCGCCGTCGGGCGAGGCGGCATAGGCACTGATGCGCCCCATGGCCCAGAGAGCCTCGGGAGTCATCCGCCCATCGCTGATAGTGATGTTCTGCTTGCCGATTTTCACGTTGTCTTCTGCATTGTTGGTGACAGGCAGCAACAGCAGTGCCGCAGTCACGAGTGTTAGTATTCTTTTCATAGTTATTGAATTTTGTGTGCAATGTTATTGAGCAGGCGCCATTCGCCTTCTGAACTCCGAGCAGGTGATGGCAGTGGCTATGGCTACGTTGAGACTGTCGGGGCCCCGATGGAAGGCGGGGATGAGCAGTTTCTTTGTCACCAGACAGCGCACGGCATCGGAAATGCCGTTGCCTTCGTTCCCCATGACAATGATTCCCTGCGGCGACAGTTCTTCCGCGTAGATATTGCTGCCATCGAGCAAGGTGCCATAGACGGGCAGGGAAGTCTGCGACAGCAACTCCACCAAGTCGGTATAGACGACCTTGACCGATGCGATGCTCCCCATCGTGGCCTGTACCACCTTGGGGCTCCAGGCATCAACGGTGTCGGCAGAGCAGAAGATACGGCTGATGCCAAACCAGTGGGCCACCCTGATGATGGTGCCCATGTTACCTGGATTCTGAATGCCGTCGAGGGCCAGATAGAGCTCAGGGTCGAGGGATGAAGAATGTGTGGTCTCCTGCGGGATTTCAAACAGAGCCAAGACCTGCTGGGGGTGCTGTAGGAAGCTCATCTTCCGCAGCTCATCCTCTGAGACGAGCCTGTTTACAGAGCTATCACCAAAGCTACACCCAGTAGCAAATATCTGTCTGGGTATAAAGCCGTTATCCATCAAGTCACCAACCACCTTGGGCCCCTCGGCAACGAAGAGTCCCTCCCTCGTGCGGTACTTCTTTTGTTCCAGCTGGCGCACGAACTTTATCTCGTTTCTACTTATCATTGTTCAAGGGCTTCAAATTCCTCTGACAGTTTTTCCCAGCGCTCCACCTCTTCATCCAGGGCACGCTTAGTATCAGTATACTCAGTGACGAGAGTCATGTCGCTAGCCTTGGCAGGGTCGCAGAGCAGCTGGTCGAGCTCTTTCAGCCGTTGCTCCATCCGTGCAATCTTCTTCTCGCTCTCTTCCACGGCACGCTCGGCCTTGCGCAACTGCTTCAGCTGCTCCTTCCGGGCGGCATAATCGTTCTGAGGCGAGGGGCGTGAGGCCGGTGACGGCTGGGGTGCAACCTTCTCAGCTGTGGGAGCCGCCTTTATCATGCCACTTTCCACATTCCATCGAGAAGTGGACTGCAGCCAGTCGTAGATGCCTCCCAGATGCTCTCTCACCTTGCCGCCTCCGAACTCGAAGACCTTGGTGACAAGGCCGTCGAGGAACTCACGGTCGTGAGAGACGATGATGGCGGTGCCGTCGAAGGCCCGTATGGCCTCTTTCAGCACGTCCTTCGAGGGCATGTCGAGATGGTTGGTAGGCTCGTCGAGAATGAGCAGGTTCACGGGTTCCAGCAGCAGCCGTATCATGGCCAGACGGCTTCGCTCGCCACCGCTGAGCACCTTGACTTTCTTTTCCGATGCCTCGCCGCCAAACATGAAGGCGCCCAGGATGTCGTTGATTCTCAGGCGGATGTCGCCACGAGCCACACGGTCGATAGTCTGAAACACGGTGAGGCTCTCATCGAGCAGCTGCGCCTGGTTCTGTGCGAAATAGCCTATCTGAACGTTGTGGCCTATCTTCAACATGCCGTCAAAGGGAATCTCGCCCATGATGCACTTCACCAGCGTGGATTTTCCCTCGCCATTCTTTCCCACGAAGGCCACCTTCTCGCCGCGCTTGATGGTGAGGTTCACATGCTCGAAGACGAGGTGCGAGGCGAGTGGCGAGGACTGGGAGTTGAGAGGATACTCCTTGCGCACTTCATCGCAGATGACGGGATAGTCGCCACTGCGAAGACAGGGCGGGAACTTCAGGTGCATGGCTGAGTTGTCCACCTCGTCGACCTCGATGGGCACTATCTTCTCCAACTGTTTGATTTTCTGCTGCACCTGCACCGCCTTCGTGGCCTGATAGCGGAAGCGCTCAATGAACTGCCGCATGTCGGCCATCTCTTTCTGCTGGTTCTCATAGGCCCGCAGTTGCTGCTCGCGACGCTCCTTCCTGAGCACCACGAACTCATTGTATTTAACGCGATAGTCGACCACCTGTCCGCAGGTAATCTCGAGCGTGCGGTTCGACACATTATTAATAAATGCACGGTCATGGCTGACCAACACTACGGCTCCGCTCCATGCGGCCAGAAGCTGCTCCAGCCACTGTATCGACTCGATGTCGAGATGGTTGGTGGGCTCGTCGAGCAACAGCACATCGGGCCGTCGGAGCAGTATCTTCGCCAGCTCTATACGCATACGCCATCCGCCCGAGAACTCGCTCGTAGGCCTGTTGAAGTCGGTACGCAGAAAGCCCAGGCCCGTCAGCGTACGCTCAATCTCAGCCTCATAGCCATCAGCACCCAGCATCTGATAGCGCTCGTGCTCACTGGTGAAACGCTCCACCAAGGCCATGTATTCGGGACTATCGTAGTCGGTGCGTTCGTTCATCTGCCGTTCCATGCGGTCTATGCGCTCCTTGAGGTCTTGAATGTCGGCAAAGGCCTTTCGCGCCTCTTCGCGTACGGTGGTATCGTCGTGCAGAATCATTACCTGAGGCAGATAGCCGATGGTAGTTCCCACGGGCACACTGACTGTGCCTGCCGTGGGATGCTCTTTGCCACAAAGAATCTTCAGCAGCGTCGACTTGCCTGCACCGTTCTTGCCAACCAGAGCAATGCGGTCGCGGTCGTTGACGACAAACGTGACATTGCTGAACAAAGGCTTCACGCCAAATTCCACTTTAAGATCTTCTACAGAAATCATGGGATTGTGTTATAAACAGGATGCAAAGGTACAAAATAAATATGATGCAGACAAAAAATCGGCTCAAAACTTACAGGACGGTTATGGCAAAGCGCAACTTTGAACGACGAGAAGGACAGCTTTGGGCGGCGAGAAGGACAGCTTTGGGCAGCGAGAAGGACAACTTTGAGGGTCAAAAAGCTGTCCTTTTCCACCCATAAAGCTATCCTTTTCCAAAAGCCCTCTTGTACGACGCCTTCTGCAAATTTGAATTTTCTTGACATTCCACCTGCCCAATCATGCTATTTTTAGCGGACTGCAAACAATGGTAATCACCGAAGGAAGAAAACTCATTGCGTAAAACTTAGGTCGAACTCACGTTATCTTTCCGCAAGTCAACGCATATTTTTTTTGGCTAAGGCTTGGCCGTTTCGGAGATTTTTAGTACTTTTGCAGCAAACTTTTCGATACAACGAAAGCAGACATGAATAATAACAATACAGACCCCACCCCCTGCCCCTCCCTTCAAGGGGAAAGGCTACGAGTAGGCGCGACAGCGGGCGCTCGACCTCTTGTCGATTGCCACCGAAGGGACGCAAGAATGGGGACGCAAGAATGTGACTGGGGCCGGGTTCTGTAACATTAGTTATATAAAAAGGACATAACAGCGACAACATGCATACACGAAAAGAACAGATGGAGGCTTTCGGCCGGCTGCTCGACGTACTCGATGAGCTGCGTGCCAAGTGCCCCTGGGACAAGAAGCAGACCAACGAAAGCCTGCGGCCCAACACCATCGAAGAGACCTATGAGCTGTGCGATGCCCTGAGCCGCAACGACCAGCACGACATCATGAAAGAACTGGGCGACGTGATGATGCACCTGTGCTTCTACGCCAAGATAGGCTCCGAGACCGATAGCTTCGATATCTACGACGTGCTGCGACAGCAGGCCGACAAGCTGATTTTCCGCCACCCACACATCTTCCACCCCAGCCAAGTGGGAGCCGACGTACCACGTCCCCTACCCTACGGCGAGGACAACGAGGACCGCGAGTTCGCGAAAGCAAAAACGTCCGACGAGGTGCTGCAGAACTGGGAGCAAATCAAACTGAAAGAGAAAGACGGCAACAAGACCGTGCTCAGCGGTGTGCCCGCTGCACTGCCCTCGCTCATCAAAGCCTACCGCATTCAGGACAAGGCACGCAACGTGGGCTTCGACTGGCAGAAGAAAGAGGACGTGTGGCAGAAAGTGCATGAGGAACTGGCCGAACTCGAGGCGGAACTGACCAAGGAAGACCGCGAAGCATCGACCAACGAGCTGGGCGACTTCCTCTTCTCAGTCATCAATGCTGCACGACTCTACAAACTGAACCCCGACAATGCCCTCGAACGCACCAACGCCAAGTTCATCAGACGATTCAACTACATTGAACAGCACAGCATACGTGCCGGACGACCCCTCACGGAAATGACGCTCGAAGAGATGGACAGTCTCTGGAGCGAGGCAAAAAAACAGGAACAAGAAGCCAACAACCAATAAACTATTTTATTATGACACAACTTAAAGTCATCATGGCGGCCGTGGCGGCCGTAATTCTGAGCAGTTGCTCACGCTTCGCTTCACAAAACCAAGTCGGATGGGAGGACGTGGAGCAAATTGGTGTAGACTCGGTGGCCTACGACGGCTATTGTCTGCGAGGCACAACAGACCAAACACTGAAGATGGTGACTGCCAACGGCGACACACTGTATTTCAACATGGCCGATGTCAAGAAAAAGAAGCAAGTCTTTGGCACCATCAACCCTGGCGATGAAATCTACGTGATGCTGAGCAGCGACAGCAATGAGGTGAGAATGGTAGTCAACAAGTCGGCATTACTGGGAAAATGGGTGCAGCCCGACCCCATCGACGGCAGCTCGGACATCGGCATCGAGATAAAGATAGGCGGCGATGCCAAAAGTTATGCTTACCCCGAATCCAACAACGAAGTGGAATACGTATCGTGGCGACTGTTCAACGGTAAAATGGTCATAGAGGAGAGACGCGACGACGGCTTGAGCGAAAGCGAGATGCGCAAATTCACCATCATCAAGATAACCCCCGACTCACTCATACTGCGAGCCGACGACGACAACGAGGCTCCCTTCAACTTCGGACGGTGGAAGGAGAACCACGAATACGACGACCTGCCTGAAGGCCTCGAGATCGACGACGGATCGAGCGATGAAATTATCTGGTAAAAGAATGGAGCCATTCAAAATACACATACTGGGATGCGGAAGCGCACTGCCCACCACACGACACTATTCGTCGATGCAGGTGGTGGAATGCAGGGGCAAGCTGTTTATGATTGACTGTGGAGAAGGGGCCCAGCTGCAAATCAGACGGTCGTCCATATCGTTCGAGAGGCTGGGACACATCTTCATCTCACACATACACGGTGACCACTGCTTCGGACTGATAGGCCTCATCAGCACCTTCGGACTGCTCGGCCGTAACGCCACACTTCACATACATGCCCCCATGGCACTGGAAACCATACTGAAGGCGCAGCTACAGCTGTTCTTCAACTACGACATAGGCTACCAGGTGGAGTTTCACCCCATAGACACCAATGTGCAAAAGGTCATATACGAAGACCACTCACTGACCGTAGAGACCATTCCGCTCGACCACCGTATGCCCTGTGCCGGATTCCTGTTCAGAGAAAAGGCACTCCAGCCCCATATCCGCCGCGACATGATCGATATGTATGGGATACCTGTGTCGCAGATTAACAACATCAAAGCCGGACAGGACTATACCCTACCCGATGGCACTGTCATTGCAAACGAGCGACTGGTGACACCGCCCGACAAGCCACGCAGCTATGCCTACTGCTCCGACACACGCTACATGCCACAGCTGCACGAAATGATTCAGGACGTTAACACACTCTACCATGAGAGCACATACGCTCAGGACAAATTGGAAGGGGCAGCCAAATACTACCACTCCACAGCACAGCAGGCTGCCATGGTGGCACGCGATGCCAACGCAGGAAAACTGCTATTGGGACACTACAGCGCACGCTACGCCGACGAAACGGTGCTGCTGAATGAAGCCAAAGAAGTATTCCCAAACAGTTACCTTACCAACGAAATGGACGTTTTTGACGTCTGACCGCCACTTTTTTGCCGAAAAATTTGGTCGATAGAAATGTTTTCACTATCTTTGCACAAGAATTAAATTGTATTGGCCAATGAGAAAAAACATACTAATCGTTGCAGGAGTAGCGCTCTTGACCTTTGCCACATCGGCACAGGCCATGGAAATGGTTAGTTCCATGGGAGTTTCAGAGCAGATTGACGAGCGATTGCCAATCATCAGCACAGAAGGAAACAGCGTAACGGTGCAAGGAGCATCAGGCATGACGCTCGAAGTGGTGTCACTCACCGGACGCACCGTTGCCACATACAAAATAGAAGGAACTTCCCAACGTATTGAACTAAATCTCCCAAAAGGGTGTTACATCTTAAAAATAGGAAAGGTAGCGCGCAAAGTCACTGTGCGCTGACCATCATTGGCATTGCCACAATCTTCATGCCGGTTACCGCGTGTAGCAACCGGCAAGTAGCTCAAAATGTGTTGGGGGCCGACTCGGCTGACCAACACATACAGCAATTATACGAATCGAATGCCGCAGAGGCAGGCCAGCAGATGACCCGACTCCTGGCTGCCCCCACAACGGGTAATACCGCCCCCGACTCAATAGCAAGAAGCTATTATGCCGGTGGCGGACAATGGATGTGGATGTCGTCACCCGCACAACTGCTTTTATGCGACACGCTGGTAAGCATCATTCAGCAACAGGTCGACAGCATCGGGTTCAAGCAAGACTACTTCCTGGCAAGCGAAGTGCTGCCACTGTTGCAGCAAATGCATCAGCCCGACTCAGTACAAGACCTGCCTGCCACCATGGCACAGCTGGAACTGGGGCTCACACAGGCTTATCTGCGCTATGCTGTGGGACAGCGCTACGGCTTCACACAGCCACAGAAACTCTTCGGCAAGGCAAACTACGACAATACCATCGAGCAGCCCGATAGCACCTTTGCCAGTCAGACATTCCAAAACTTCAGCGCCCCGTCGGCACTAGCTGACTACCTGCAGAGCCTTGAGCCAAAAGATGAGCCCTATCGCCGACTTAAAGCGCAACTCGCCATCGACTCGACCGAGGCACAGCGACAGCGCACCATCTGCAACATGGAACGCCGCAGATGGCGCAACACAAAAACAGTGGCCCCAGGGCAACGCCACATCTTCGTCAACATTGCTGCACAGCAGGTTTGGGCCATCGGAGGCGACAGCGTCATCAACATGCGCATCTGCTGCGGAAAGCCATCAACGAAGTCGCCACTGCTGTCAAGCGAAATCAACAAGATTGAGATCAACCCCGAATGGGGAATACCACAAAGCATCATCCGTGGCGAGGTGAGCAGCCGCGCTGGAGACTCAGCCTACTTCGCACGCCACCGCTATTACATCACCGACGGCTCAGGACATCGCGTCAATCCACGCACCCTCACAAGCGAACAGTTAAGAAGCGGACGATATGCCGTGCGCCAGCAGAGCGGAGCAGGAAATGCATTGGGACGAATCATCTTCCGATTCCCCAACCGCTTCTCAGTATATCTGCACGACACGTCATCACCAAGCGCATTCAACAATGCCAGGCGGACAGTATCGCACGGATGCATACGCTTGCAACGCCCCTTTGAGATAGCAGAGTTCGTGCTGCCCAATGCCGACGAATGGACACTCGACCAAATGCGACTATCAATGGACATGAAGCCCAAAAGCCAACAGGGAATTGACTATCGCAACGCCCACAGAGGAGCGGTAAGACTAATCAGCTCCAAAGAGGTGGAGCCCAAAGTTCCAGTGTTCATCGACTACTACACCCTCTTCCCCAATCCGAAAACAGGCGAGATGAATGTATGGGAAGACCCTTATGGCTACGACAAGACCATCCTCACAGCCTTAAAGACATACCTTAAATAAATAATTGAGGAAGACAGAAGCCTGACAAGACTTCCGCCTTCCTTAATTTCTCATTCCACCAATGGACGACCGGCAAATAAAAGATCTGATTCAAGACCCCAAGACGCTACGAAGAGGTTTTGAATTGATGGTACGCCAATACAGCGAACAACTGTATTGGCAGGTTCGCCGAATTGTCCTGACTCACGACGATACCAACGACATCCTTCAGAATGCCTACCTAAAAGCGTGGAACTCTATCGAATCGTTCAAGGGGGAATCAAAAATCATCACGTGGCTGTCGCGAATAGCCATCAACGAAGCACTCGACTTCACACGACGCCAGAAAAACCGCCCCGCACTTAGCACTGACGACGAGACACTTGGACTGGCCAACCAACTCGTAGCTGACCGCTATTTCGATGGCGACGAAACCGAGGCACAACTGCAGGAAGCCATCGCAACACTGCCCGACGTGCAGCGCACCGTCTTCAACCTGCGATACTTCGACGAAATGAAATACAGCGAGATAAGCAGCATACTGGGAACATCCGAGGGAGCGCTGAAAGCATCCTATCATATAGCAGTGAAAAAAATTGCGGATTTTTTTCACAAGCATGATTAAACCATCCAAGCAGACATGCGTCAATTCAAAAGAAAGGAAACAAACTATATGACGAACGAAGAACTTTACATCAGCAAAAAGATTGGCAAAAAGAATCCGTTCAGCGTGCCTGAAGGATACTTTGACCAATTTGCCGATAAGCTTATGGCATCGCTTCCTGAAAAGCAAATGCCAGTAAGCACGGCAACACGCAAGACCGCAGTGATGAAGCAACTGCGGCCATGGATGGTTGCTGCCGCCTGTCTCGCTCTTCTCATTCTGGGTGCAACAGTCTACTTCTACAAGGACAACCCAGTTGCGCAAAAACAACAGATTGCAGCTGACGCAGCAGAGCAGCAGGAAAACTACATCTATTATAGCGACAACTATATTGAAGACGAAGCTAACTACGCCATGTTCGACAATCAAGAGATCTACGCCTGTCTGTTAGCTGAAATGTAACGTTATTTTGAGGATTTAGGCAATATGAACAACAAAACACTTTCCATCCTTCTGCTCACCATAGCACTATCGATCAGCACATTTGCCCAGGACTTCCAGCGATTCTCGCCCGAACGCTTCGAGGCAAACTTGCAGGAGTATATCACCAAGGAGGCAAACCTCACACCGCAAGAAGTTGCAAAGTTCTTCCCCATATATAAAGAAATGAGGGCAAAACAGAGGAACATCTTCACCAAGCAGCGGCAGCAGGGAATAATAAAGCCACAGGATGAGGCTGGCTGCATGAAGGCCATTAAAGACCACGATGCCTTCGATCTGGAGCTGAAACGCATACAACAGTCATACCACGAAAAATTCCTTGAAATACTCCCCGCCTCCAAAGTATACGACATCTTAGTCGCAGAAGACCGTTTCCACAGAGGAATCATGAAGAACTGGGGAAGAGGACAGAGGCATCAGCATCAGCAGCCCCAAGGTCAGGGATGGCAAAGATAACGCTATAATAACCGCTCAACGCCTATCTTCACTGTTTACCAAAGCCAAAATACAAGAATTATAAGCAAAATGCACTTCTTTTTGAAAAAAAACAAGGAAAAACTTTGCCAGTTCAAAAAAAAGTAGTACCTTTGCACCCGAAAACGAAAGGAAAGCGTTCTTAATGGTGCCTTAGCTCAGTTGGTAGAGCATCGGACTGAAAATCCGTGTGTCCCCGGTTCGATTCCTGGAGGTACCACTCCTCCTTTCATTATGAATCCCGCGAAAGTCGTAAGACCGTAGCGGGATTTTTTTTTGGCAATTGTCTGTCACACTCAAGTATTTGCGCAAAAACGTGAGTTCCGACCTGAGGAATACTATCTTGGCGAGAAATGTTGAAATGTTCAAACTATTCAAATGTCGAAATTGACATATTGACATTTGAACATTTCGGCATTTGAGCGTTGGCAGAGCGGCTAATCATGAAGGATGGGCAAGAAAGATGGCCATTGCCTTTGTTTTTAGGATGAAAAGCTGTAACTTTGCACAAAAATGTGGATATGAAAAAGATACTGTTTCTTCATGGTTTCTTTGCCAGCGGACAGTGCGTGCCGGCAACAACGCTTAGGGAGGCCTTTGCAGGCAAGGCTGAAGTGTTGACGCCCGACCTGCCTACACATCCTGCCGCAGCGCTGAGACTCATCGGGCAGCTATGCGATATGGAGCAGCCCGATGTCATCGTCGGCAACAGCTGTGGCTCCTTCTATGCCCAAATGGTGGCCCCAGCACTTGGACAGCCAGCCTTGCTTGGTAATCCCCATTTCAAGATGTCAGCATTCCTGAGAGAGCGTATCGGACAGCATCAGTATAAGTCACCGCGAACCGACGGACGTCAGCTGTTTACCATTGACGAACAGCTTGTACACGAGTTTGAAGCGATTGAAGCCACACAGTTCGACGGCTGTACTGCTACATCCTCGGAATCAGTCTGGGGTCTGTTCGGTGAAGCCGATAGGCTGGCACACTATGAACCCTTGTTTCTGGAGCATTACAAGAACAGTTTCCACTTCCCTGGTGGCCATACTCCTACGGCCGAGGAGACCAAGGAGTGGTATGTGCCACTTGTGCAGAAGCTACTGACGGAATATCAATAAACCCTTGCAATATGACATATACAAGCAGATTCGGCCAGTCAGATGACGATAGGCGTGAAGAGTTATTACGCAAGATAGAGCACTCCCTGCAGAAGCTCACGCTTCAGGAACTGGAGTCGCTTTACTATGACATGAGTACCAAAAACTACATCAACGAATGACGCTGCCAAAATTTATCATCACCCTTGACGGCACTCTCCGCCTTGGCATGGTCAACCAGCATAAAGAGCTACTGAAATCTGGCGACCAGTGCATTGGAGGCGGTTACTACCATTTCGACTACACTGCCAACCGCATACTGCTCGATAGGGCATCTTACGACTTCGGCCGTCCCAAGTGGCATCTCGTTGACACCTTGAAGGTGCCTTCCTATTATCGCGGGATGCGCATCGTCTATCAGTACGACAACGGCTTCCACGATGACTTCGATGTCAGCGAGGAGCTGGATATAGAATACTATGATCCTTGACGGAAGAGAGCGATAGATTTTATCATTTTTCTTTACATCGACATTCCTACAAAATGGCAAGCACCGCTTCGAGGGCGGAAAAGTACCGCTTTTCGGGTCAAAAAGCTGTCCTTTTCCACCCTCAAAGCGGTGCTTTTCCAAAATCACCGTTGCGAGGTCTTTTCCGCGTATTTGAATTTTTCTGACATTATGCCCACCCAATCAAGCTATTGCGATATTTAGCGGGCAGCAATAATTGCTAATATCATGTCGGCTAAGAGTGGATATTATTAAAAGCATTATTGGGTACAGCGGACATATCAAGCTAGGCCGAATCGTCTCGCTTTCAGACGAGGAGCATCACCAAGACACTGATAATCGTAACGACGGTGGTGAAGATGCGAAATTCCCTTTCGGGCAAGAATTTCACCAGACGGATACCAAGAAAAGCGCCCACGAGGACAAACGGAACGGCACAGGCATCGATGGCCAAAGTCGTAAGATTGATGTTGTGCCAGGCAAACGCCTGAAAAGGAAGTTTCATGAAATTCACGCAAAGGAAGAACCATGCGTTGGTGCCTACAAAGGCGAGCTTGGGCATACGGGTGGAAAGCAGGTAGATGGCCATGACGGGGCCGGCGGCGTTTCCTATCATCGTAGTAAATCCGCCAAGCAGGCCAAACAGCGGACTGTACCACCACTTATCTATCAAAAGGTTTTCCTTGCCCCGCCACTGGCTCCAGAGCATGACCACCAAGACCAAGGCAAGGCATCCCCCCATGAGGTGCTTGAACTCGTTAGCCGGTATCAGATGGTCAACCCATAGGGCGAGAAAGAATCCCGCAACTGCCATTGGCAACAGGCGCAGGATGTATCTCCATTCTGCCTGACGACGATAGTAGCTGACGCCAATGACATCGGCAAAACACAATACAGGGAGCATCAGCCCCGTTGAAGGCTTTGCTCCAAAGGTCATAGCCAACAGCGGAACAGTCAGGATAGCCAGTCCTTGTACGCCCGTCTTCGACATACCCACGAAGAGGGCCATCACGCACAAGACTATCCACGACCATTCATCCTGTATATAGGGCGTGAAGTCCAGCATCAGCAGCTAGCAGGTCAGACCCCTGCTACGACCTCGATTTCCACCAGTGCGCCCTTTGGCAACGTCTTGACGGCTACTGCCGAACGTGCGGGAAACGGCTCTGCAAAAAACTCCGCATAAACGGCGTTCATCTCTGCAAAGTCGGCCATGTCAGCCATAAACACCGTTGTTTTCGCGACATTCCCCATCGTCAGGCCTGCCTCTTCCAATATTGCCTTCACGTTGCGCAGTGACTGGCGTGTCTGCTCCTTGATGCCTCCCTCTGCGAATTGTCCCGTCGCGGGGTCAATAGGGATCTGACCCGATGTATAGACAAGATTTCCCACTTGGATGGCCTGGCTATAAGGCCCGATAGCAGCAGGTGCCTTTGTTGTGCTGATTACCTTTTTCATCATTATTATCTCATTGAGTTTCTCATTTCTTCCAGGCATTAACCACCTCGCCGATATACATCGTGTGGATGCCGGCAGGGAAATTGGCATACATCCGCTTGGGAGCATCGCTTTTGAAGTACTGAGGGTCGAAAGGTGCGGCATACATCGTCTTGCACTCTATCACCATCGACGCCTCGGTGTAATATGGCGTACCGTTGGCGGTATAAGCCGTATGGAGCCCCAGCGCCTGAGCCTTGTCGCCATCCCGTCCGCTCTTGGTTCCCATGTAGTTCAGCACTTTGCTCTGCTCCACGTCGAAAGCCATCACGGTGAAGTATTCGGCTTCATCCATGAACTCCTTGGTGTAGCGTTTCTCGGCTACATAGACCGTCAGTGCCGTTCGTCCCCAGAGCGTTCCGATGCCGCCCCACCCTATGGTCATGGCATTGCTCTTCTCTTTGTCGCCAGCAGCCAGCAACTCGGCATTGTGGAACCATTGGAAACCATTCTCCGTGAAGTCTTCCCTTACGTTGAACTTCTTAAAGCCATTGTTTTCAACGACATCCGTCGCGGCTCGGCTATTTTCGAACGAGCTCGGATGGTTCTCGCTGCTCCGTCTGCTCTCCTCCTGCGCAAATAAAGGGGTGACAGCTATCGTCATCATGGCCATCAACACTGTGATAAAAGTACCTTTCTTCATAATTTATTGTAATTATGTGGGCAAAGATACGCATTTCTACGCGATTATTTGTAATTTTGCAAATAAAAATTGTGAAAACGGGCCGCCATGCAGTGAAAAAGGGCCGCCATGCAGCTGAAGCTGATGGGAATCACATGACCATGATGAGATGAAGAAACTAATCATATTCGACTTTGACGGGACGCTGGGCGACACCCGACGCACCATCGTCACGACCATGCAGATGACCATCAAGGAGCTGCAACTACCGAGCCGCACTGAGGCAGAGTGTGCTTCCACCATCGGGCTGCCACTGGCAGGGTGCTTCATCGCGCTGTTTCCGGCTCTTCATGGCGAACTCATTGCCCAGTGCGCGGAGACCTACCGCCGACTGTTCAACGAGAATCTGCAAAGCGTCAAGCCCCAAGCTTTCCCTGGAGTTGTCGAGACCTTGGAAGCACTGAAGCACGGGGGATTCACAATGACCATAGCATCGTCGCGTTCGCACAATTCTCTCACTGAGTTGACTCACGACATGGCCATTGCCGACTACATCTCTTTCCTGATAGGTGCTGACGACGTGGACGAGGCGAAGCCCCAGCCGGAGCCAGTACTGAAGACGCTCGCTGCCATGCACTTTAAGGCCAGTGAGACGTTGGTCGTTGGCGACATGGCCGTCGACATCCTGATGGGAGCCAATGCCGGAGCCAAGACCTGCGGCGTGACTTGGGGAAACGGCACCAGACAGGAGCTGGAAGCAGCGGGAGCCGACCATATCATTGACAGCATGGAGGAGCTTTTAGAAATCATTGCCAAGGAATGAAACAAACCGTATGAGCAGGATTATTAGAGAAGCCAGACCGACTGACATGGCCGAGATAATGAAGGTCATGGATGCAGCAAAACTGATAATGCGGCAGTCGGGCAACATGCACCAATGGGGCGACGGCTACCCATCGGAGGCTGACATTGCCTGCGATATGGAAAGGCGTGGCGCCTTTGTCGTTGAGGACTGCAAAGAAGCCCAGGCCGGCCAACCCACCACGAGGCGAGTGGTGGGCTACTTTGCCTTCCTGGAATCTCCCGAGCCCACCTACGCCAGAATATATGATGGTGAATGGACAGACGACACCCTACCCTACCACGTGGTTCACCGCATAGCAAGCTACCCCGACGCACACGGCATCTTCAGCAGCATCATGGACTTCTGTTTCTCACACGACAGGAACATCCGCATCGATACCCATCGCGACAACACCATCATGCAGCACAACATTGTGAAGCATCGTTTCACCTATTGTGGCATCATCCACCTGCTGTCGGGCGATGAGCGGCTGGCATATCAACGGATAGCCACCATGGGAACAGATTGTGACAGATAGATTTGGTTGTTCACTCGTTTTTTCGTAACTTTGGCTATCGCCGAAGTTACTCCGTCTTCCATATAACAAATTTGTTATTCGGGACTTCATTTTGGGCCCTGCAAAATTCGTTACTCGGAAACGCAAAGAAAAACAAGTTTTCCTTTTGCATTTCGCTCGACTTTTCGTAACTTTGCCACCGATGAGCACAACTTTGACCATAGGACTGCTGATTCCACTGCTGGGCACCATGCTCGGCTCTGCCTTCGTCTTCTTGATGCGGAGCGAGATGTCTGTACGTCTACAGAAGTCACTGCTTGGTTTTGCATCGGGGGTGATGGTGGCTGCATCGGTGTGGTCGCTGCTCATCCCAGCAATGGAGATGGGGGCCACCTCCCGGTCTTCATCCTCAGCAGCGGCTTGGCTGTCGGTGATGCCGGCAGCCATCGGCTTCCTGTTGGGCATGGGCTTCCTGCTGCTTATAGACGAGCTGACACCACACCTGCATATCGGCACAGACAAGCCCGAAGGCCTGCGCTCACATCTGTCGAAGACGGCCATGCTGGCCCTTGCTGTCACCATCCACAATCTGCCTGAAGGCATGGCCGTAGGTGTAGTGTTTGCAGGGGCCGAAAGCGGTGCAACGAACATCTCTCTGGCCAGTGCCATTGCCGTATCGCTGGGCATCGCCATTCAGAACGTGCCTGAGGGAGCCATCATCTCCATGCCGATGCGGGCTGCCGGCAACAGCCGCTGGCGTTCGTTCCTCATCGGCTCGCTGAGTGGAGTTGTCGAACCTGTCGGTGCTCTTGCCGTGCTGTTGCTGTCCTCGTTGCTGATGCCTGCCCTGCCCTATCTGCTTGCCTTTGCCGCAGGAGCCATGATCTACGTTGTCATTGAGGAACTGATTCCTGAAGCCTCCAACGGTCAGCATTCAAACCTCAGCACCATCGGGTTTGCCCTCGGCTTCGTGCTAATGATGGTGCTCGACGTCGTGATGGGATAATAATTGTCTGTTGACGCCGGCAAAGGACATCTTGTCGCCCTTGCGGATCACCGCCGCTACCACTTCTACTTGTTTCATTCGTTCAATCCTCCTTTGGTTCGTATATATCCTCAGCAGCCATAGGCAGTTGATACTCTCCTTGTTCTATTCGTAGTCGTGAAGGAATCGCATGGTCATGCAGGAAGATGTGGTTCAATGTGAACGCTATCGACTCCAGTGTCTCTTCCCGCTTTGCAGGCTTCAGCTCACACTCCCAGACGGTGATGCAGTGCCAGCCCATTGCGGCCAGTTTGCGCTGTTCCTCCTTGTCGCGCTCCTTGTTCCTGCGAATCTTTGCCACCCAGAACTCACGGTTCGTCTTCGGAATCTTGCAGCATTCTGAGTTATCAAGCACTAGCATATCCACCAGATGGCCATGCCAGAAACATCCATTGACAAAGATGCACGTCCTGTATTTCCGCAGCACCAAGTCGGGATGACCAGGCAGCCGCTTATAGTTCAGCCTATAGCGAAATCCCCTACTCCACAGCCCACGCCGCACAATCATCTCCGGCTTCGTATCCTTCGACCGTATGGCAGCCATGTTGGCTGAACGCCGAGCCTGCTCACGCTCGGCAGGACTGATGTTCGCATCGCCCTGCTCGTGCTTATCCGCGGCCTTCTTATGACGTCTTTGTGAAGATAGTTTGTCCATATTATTTCAGTGCTTCAGTCAATTCCTCTATCGAGCAGCAAACACATGAGAACAGCTTGTACATCAGCTCTGGCTCCTGACGCTCAGGGATATACGCAATCGTCAGTTTCCCTCTGCCTGCAAACCAGCCTGCTTCTGTATGTGCACTACGACCACAGGGCAACACCAGCACACACGTGTCGCAACCCTCCATTGCCTCGATGTCGTTCTTAAACTGTCGCTCAGCCTTCGGGTGCTTTAACATGTCGCGATATTTTTCAGGCGACCATTCCATATAGTCCTCGCTCACGCTGCTCCACTTGAATCCAGAATCCCCCGATGGTGGATTGCGGAAGTCGTACACCTCGTATCCCGCCTCCCTCAGCCTTGCCACCACCTCAGGATAGTATTCGTTACGCCAGCTGCTGGCTACATATATCTTTCGTTTCATAACCATATTCTTATATTATAAGTTCTGTATCTTCCCTGTAGGATCCATCCGCAGAATCAACCTTCCCGTCGCCTCTCAACCAACTGACAATTTGGCGAACAACGCCTGCCGTGAGTTGGCCACCATTGTCACATGCATAATGCACGGCTTACGCCATGCTCCAGGCTCCAACCACGTAAATGTCTCGTTCTTAGATATGTTTGAGTTCTCGTCGGTCATCTATAAATGTAATTTACAGCCAAGAGACGGAACAAGTGCCCCCGTCGACTATTTCTGATTTCATATTATATTTGCTTCTTCACTTCCTCAACTACT
>JAILPA010000091.1 GCA_024690505.1 Prevotella sp. | reverse complement strand
GAAAGGGAGAAGCCAACGGACGCTTCTACAAGCTGGTGAACTACGGCAAGCAGCACATCTTCGACAACGTGGTGATGGACTACTTCGCCGTGTCGCTGCCCGACCTGCTCATCTGGGAGGATAGTCTCGACGTGAAAAACCACATCCACTGCCTCTATATGCTTGCCCTCGGCTATTACGGGCTTGGCGAACGAGCCAAGACTCACCGCTATCTTGCTGAGGTCTGCCAGCTCGACATCAATCACCAAGGTATTCAGTCATTTCAAACATTCATCGCACAATGAGACATCGCATAATATTAGCTGCCTTACTGGCTGTCGTGGCAACATGGGCCGCTGCCGGTGTGCCCACCGTAACATGGGATCGGCATAGTCTGATAATCGACGGACAACGCGTCTGCCCTGTCATGGGCGAAGTACACTACTCTCGCATCCCTGCCGACGAGTGGGCTGACGAGGTACGTAAGATGAAAGAGGGGGGCGTGACCATCATCGCCACCTACGTGTTCTGGAATCATATCGAGGAGGAGGAAGGCATCTTCAACTGGAGCGGCCAGCGCGATTTGCGCCGTTTTGTCGAGGTGTGCAAGAACGAGGGGCTTCCCGTTGTTCTGCGCGTCGGTCCCTTCTGCCATGGCGAGGTGCGCAACGGTGGCATCCCCGACTGGGTGTTCACCAAAGGATGTAAGACACGTTCTGAGCAGCCCTTGTTCCTCGCTTTCGTGGAGCGTCTCTACCGTCAGATATTCACACAGATTCAGGGGCTGCAGTGGAAGGACGGCGGACCTTTAATTGCCTGCCAGTTCGACAACGAGTACCGAGGCTCTGGCGACTACCTAATGGCCTTAAAGCGTATAGCCCTACAGATTGGCTTCGACCTCCCTTTCTACACTCGAACAGGTTGGCCTGAGCTGTCTAAGCCCGTTCCTTTCGGTGAGATGCTGCCGCTCTATGGCGACTATGCCGACGGATTCTGGGAGCGCTCCATCGAAGAAACTGCTGGTAACTATTACAAAGCTTTCCAGTTCAAGGCCTTCCGTTCATCCACCGCCATTGCTACCGAACAGCTTGGCAAACAGGAGGAGCGGCTGAATCAGGGCGATAGGTTATATCCGTATTTCACGTGCGAGCTGGGTGGCGGCATGATGCCCTCCTATCATCGTCGCCCCTATATCTATCCGGAGGACGCTCTGTCGATGGCAGTGGTCAAGTTGGGTAGCGGTTCCAATCTGTTGGGCTATTATATGTATCATGGCGGCACTAATCCCGAGGGTAAGACCTGGCTCAACGAGATGCAACGCACCAAAGCAACCAACTATAACGACATGCCCGTGAAGAACTACGATTTCCAGGCCCCGCTCGGTGAGTTCGGTCAGAAGAATCCACATTATTACCTGCTGCGCCCCCTGCACCTCTTTATGCAAGACTATGGTGAGATGCTGGCTCCGATGGAGGCCACGTTCCCCTGTCGGCAGGATCTTCCTAAGGGTGACGACTCTGCTCTTCGCTGGTCGTATCGCTCGAAGGACGGTAGCGGCTTTATCTTCATCAACAACTATGAACGCCTTCAGAACCTCTCTGCTAAGAAAAATGTTCAGTTGGAGGTCTGTGGTGTGAAACTGCCGAAGATGACCATTCCTGCCGGAACAATCGGTGTGCTGCCCGTCAACGTCGATGGCATCCGCTTTGCCACAGCCCAGCTTGTTGCTAAGCGCGATGGCAGGATCTATATGCAGCAGATCAAGGGCATCCCAACCACTATCGCCCTTCAGGATGGCAGGACTCTGAAGAACTTGAAGCCTCGGGGCACAGACAAGCCAGTGTATCAGAATATCTTTTTGCTGACGAGCGAAGAGGCTGGTCGTCTCTTTCTGAGCGAGACGCCACAAGAGGATATCGGCTTCAGCGTCGAATGCAAGAAAATGCGTGAGGCAGGCCCCCTGCGTTCCATCACCATCGGGGTGAACAAAGCGGCAGAGGAACCTTCCGATGAGGATTTCCTACAGGCTGCTGTCTATCGCGTCACAGTGCCGGAAGCTGCTGTTTTAAAATATCGCCGACTGCTGAGAATCGACTATCAGGGCGACTGTGCCCGTCTTTATGCCGACGGCCGATTCGTAGCCGACCACTTCAACAACGGCCGTCCCTTCCTCTATGGCCTTTGGCGCCTGCCGCAAGGCTGCACTC
>JAILPA010000036.1 GCA_024690505.1 Prevotella sp. | reverse complement strand
TAGAGTTCGTCAGTATGAACACTATTTGCAATTATCAGTTGTTTGTTGTATTCCTCAACTAAACCATTTCTATTCATTTTTATATTCTATATTTTGGTACTTATATTCCTCTCTCTGCCCAGTCGCCTCTATCCAGATTCCGATACCCGATGGCTTCGGCGATGTGCATGGACTCTACTTTTTCACTTCCAGCGAGGTCAGCAATGGTGCGGGCAACCTTCAAGATGCGGCTGTAGGCACGGGCGGAGAGTTTCAGGCGCTCCATGGCCATGCGGAGCATTTCGAGTGACTGGGCATCGGGCTCAGCAAACTCATGGAGCATGCGTTCCGTCATCATGGCGTTGCAATGGATGCCCTTGAAGGGTTTGAATCGCTCCTCTTGAATCTTACGGGCAGCAATGACACGCTCTCGAATGGCAGCAGACGGTTCTCCCGGCTGCATCTCTGATAGCTGTTTGAACGGTACGGCCTGTATTTCGCAGTGGATGTCGATACGGTCGAGCAGGGGGCCACTGATCTTGTTCATATAGCGCTGAATCTGGCCGGGGGTGCAGACGCAGTGGTGGGTGGGGTCGCCATAGTAGCCGCAGGGACAGGGGTTCATAGAGGCGACGAGCATGAAGGAGGCAGGATAGTCAACGCTATATTTGGCACGGCTGACGGTGATTTTTCGGTCTTCCAAGGGTTGCCGCAACACTTCAAGGACAGAGCGGCTTAGCTCGGGCATCTCGTCGAGGAAGAGGACGCCATTATGTGCCAGACTGATCTCTCCTGGCTGCGGGTTGTTGCCGCCCCCCACGAGTGCCACCTGCGAGATGGTGTGATGGGGCGCACGGAAGGGACGCTGGCTGATGAGGCTGACGTCTCCCGGCAGCTTGCCGGCAACGGAGTGTATCTGTGTCGTCTCCAGGCTTTCTGCCAGCGAGAGGGGCGGCAGGATGCTGGGCAGACGTTTGGCCATCATCGACTTTCCCGATCCGGGCGGACCTATCATAATGAGGTTATGCCCTCCGGCGGCTGCCACCTCGAGGGCCCTCTTAACGCTCTCCTGCCCCTTAACGTCGGAAAAGTCGAGGTCGAACTTACATTGCTGTTCGTAGAACTCCTTCCTGGTGTCTACTAACATCGGCTCGTAATGCGGACTGCCCGAGAAGAACGAGACGACGTCGGCCAGATTATCCATGCCGTAGACATCGAGTTGGTTCACGACGGCCGCTTCGCGGATGTTTGCCGATGGCACGATGAGCCCCTTGAACTTCTCCTTCCTGGCACGGATGGCGATGGGCAGGACGGCACGGACGGGCTTCAGACTGCCATCGAGTCCCAGCTCTCCCACGAGCATGTACTCACCCAGTTGCCGACTGTCAATCTTCCCGTCGGCAGCCAATATCCCTATCGCCATCGGCAGGTCGAAGCCGCTCCCTTCTTTCCTCAGGTCGGCAGGCGACAAGTTAATAGTAAGGTCAGTCTGAGCGAGGAAGAACCCCACGTTGGGCAGTGCGGCACCTATACGGTTATAACTTTCTTTCACTGCGGCATCGCCCAGTCCCGACAACCTGAAGAAGTTGCCCTTGGTCATGTTCACCTCGATAGTGATGGTGGTGGCCTCCAGGCCTACCACGGCAGCGCTGTATGTTTTGGCTAGCATAATAGGTATAGTTATGTTTAGGCCCCGTCAGCCTCACCCCCCGCCCCCTCTCCCAAAGAGAGTGGAGTGGTTACTTTGCTGTCGGAGATTTCTGCGGAAGAACTATCTACTCCCCTCTCCTTGGGAGATGGGTCGGGGGTGAGGCTGACGGGGTTGGGCTGACGGCCACTGTCTTCGTCATGATGCCCTGATAGGTATTGACGGTCAGTCTCAGGCTGTCGGCTCTGATGCTGTCAAGAGGTATGCTGGCATAAGTGGTGACGGAGTAATACTCTGGCCGTCCGCCTTGGTCGTGATAGAGCCTCAGGAAGACGGTACGTGTGCCGTCTGCGTTCTCCGACAGCGAGTCAGCCACCAGGCCTAAGGTGTGGCGTGCCTCCTCGTCATCAGCGACGCCCGTGAGCAGCCGTATGCGGAGGTTCAAGTAGCGAAGACTCTTGCCTACCCATGTGCTCTCTATGTAGAGCGGATCGGTCTTCACCCCGTCTTCCAAGCTGTCGGTCACGACGGGGATGAGTGTTCCCACGCGGTTCATGCCCACAGCCTCCACCTGGTGCTGGGTGTTCTTTGTGCGGTTAAAATAGAACAGGGCTCGATAGGTGGTGTCGCCTTTCGTTATCCAGCTTATGGTAAAGGGCTTCTGTGGCACGAGCCGTTCGCCGTCATCGGTCACGGCGAAGTCCACCTTCTTGTCGGCTCCCACATGGGCATCCACCATCTCTGCCGTCATCATGGAGAATTCCCCTTCGCCTTTGTCGTAGGCATCGGTGGTACACGATGTGAGTGCCGCAACGCATAAGCACAACGAAAGAAAAACTGTTCGCACCATCGTTCTTGATTCTTATTGGGCTTTCTCGGCTTCTGCCTTGTTCCTATAGGGGTTGGCATACATTGTCAGCAGACGCTCGCGCAGGAATTCGGGGTCGGGCTGTGGCAGGCTGATGCGTGCCAGCTGCTGGTCGATATAGGCATTGAAGGCGGCGCGTTCCTCCTCGGTGCACGCTGCTCCGGCTGCCACGCGGTTTGATGCGTAGATGCGGTAGTTGCGGTGTATCTCGCTGTCGATGTGTGCTGCCACGGCCTCGAACAGCTCCCCCTTGGGCATGTCAGCGGGCAACGTGTCGAGCCAGTCGTCGATACAGGGGGCACAATGGTAGTGCACCTGTCCCTTATAGCCCATGATGCCTGTGCGCATCGACTCCACGTCGTCGGCCTTCGACTTGTGCCAGCCTTCGATGTCGCGTTTCAGCTGGAACTCCTTGGCCTTCAGGAAGTCGCAGGGGTCGTATTCATAGCTGATGGCCAGTGGCACGATGTGGAGCTGCTTCAGCCGTTCCACCACACTGCCTTCGCCGCCCATGGCCATCATCTTCAGGATGCTGGGCTGTGTGCGGTCATCGCTGTCCTTGGCCCTTCCTTCGCGTTGTGCTATCCACACATTGTCGTGCTTCTGTCCTATGACGAAGTGCATATACTCGCTCAGTCGCTTCGATGCAACCAGCATCTCGCGTATGCCGAGCGAGCGCTCCACGATGAACGACTTGTTGATGCGCACCAGGTCTTTGATCCACGGTGCCGCCAGCAGGTTGTCGCCGATGGCAATCTCGCAGGTGGTACCTGCACCGGCTTCTATCAGCAGCACGTCGAGCAGTGCCGAGTCGAGCACGATGTCGCGGTGGTTGCTCACGAACGTGTAGCGACGGGCTACGTCGATAGCCGAGACATCGATGTCGAGTCCCTTTGAGGCTTTCGCCATCAGCTCTTTCAGGAAGCCGTAGCAGAAGGCCTTCTGGAAGTCGAGACAGGTCTTGCATCCTCTCATCTTCTGCATGATGGCCTCGAATGGCACCTGCGGATAGAGGAAACTCACTACGGCTCGAAACTGCGGGTCCTGCTCCAGTCGCGAGTAGGCATCGGGCAGTTCCTCTGCCTCGAACGGTCGTATGGCGTCAAAATCTTCTAATCTCATAGCTGTGGGCAATAAAAATGCTGTTAGTGATGCTGTGTCGGCAGTCCCTTTGTTCCTTCCTGGCTTGAGAGTTCAGAACTGGTTCTCCACAATCTCCGTCAGGATGTTCGTCATGCTGAGTCCGGCCGCCTTCACCTGTTGTGGCACGAAGCTGGTGTGTGTCATGCCGGGAGTGGTGTTGATCTCGAGCATGTAGATCTTCTGGTCGGGCGATATGATGTAGTCTATGCGGATGATGCCGTTGCAGTGCAGTATGTCGTAGATGTGACTTGTGAGCTCGGCCACTCGGCGTGCGGTGTCCTCGGGTATTCTGGCAGGTGTTATCTCCTGCACCTGTCCGTTGTACTTCGCATCGTAGTCGAAGAATTCGTTCTGTGTCACCACTTCTGTGGCAGGCAGCACCACCGCCTTCTTGCGTGTCTTGTAGCAGCCGATGCTGATCTCGGTTCCCTTGAGTGCCTGTTCCACCATCACCTCGGGACTTTCCATCACGGCCTTGCGTATGGCGGGAGCCAGCTGATCCTTGTTCTTCACCTTGCTCACGCCGAAGCTGGAGCCGTCGGCGGCGGGCTTCACGAAGCAGGGCATACCGATGCGCTCCTCTATCTCGTCGTCGCTGACGAGTTTCTCGTAGCCTTTGCGTATGAGCATGGAGTCGGCCACGAGCACGCCGAACGTGCGTAGGAACTGGTTCAGTGCGAACTTATTGAACGTGAGTGCCTCAACGAGCACGCCACTGGTGCTGTAGGGCACACCCATCATGTCGAAATAGCCCTGCATGAGTCCGTTCTCGCCTGGTGTGCCGTGAATGGTGATGTAGGCGTAGTCGAACATGACGACCTGCCGTCCCTGCATAAACGAGAATGTGTTCAGGTCTATTCGTACCGTGGTGCCGTCGGAGAGGTCTACGTGCCAGTCGGTGCCTTTCACGTCGACCACATAGACGTTGTAGAGCTCCTTGTCGAAGAAGCTGTAGATGCCCTGTGCCGAGCGCATCGACACGTCGTGCTCGCTGCTGTCGCCACCGCAGAGGATGGCTATGTTTCGTTTTTGCTGTTTCATCTTATTTTTACGTGTATTTAGATAGTAATAGGGTTATGCGTTTGTCTTCAGGCGCAGTCGCCACTTGTCGATAAGCGCCTGCAGGTCGGGCGGCAGTGGGGAGGTGAAGTCCATCTGCTCACCGGTGACGGGATGCCGGAATCCGAGTGTCTGTGCGTGCAGGGCCTGTCGCGGGCAGAGCTTGAAGCAGTTCTGTATGTAGGCCTTGTAGCTGGCGGTACGCTCGCCGCGCAGTATCTGTGTGCCGCCATAGCGTTCGTCGGCGAAGAGGGGATGGCCCAGATGGGTCATGTGTGCACGTATCTGGTGTGTGCGTCCTGTCTCCAGGCGGCATTCCACGAGCGTGGTGTAGCCGTAGCGCTCCAGCACGCGGTAGTGGGTGACGGCTGGCTTGCCCGTGTCGGAGCCAGGGGGAAAGACAGCCATGCGCAGACGGTCTTTCGGGTCGCGGCCTATATTGCCCTCTATGCGTCCCTCGTCCTCTACGAAGTTGCCCCATACCAGGGCCACGTAGGAGCGGTGTGTCTCGTGGTGGAAGAACTGCTTGCCCAGTGCCGACTTGGCCTCGGGTGTCTTCGCCACGACGAGCAGTCCGCTGGTGTCCTTGTCGATGCGGTGCACCAGTCCCACCTGCGGGTCGTTGGGGTCGTAGGTGGGCAGGTTTCTCAGATGCCATGCCACGGCGTGCACCAGTGTGCCATGGAAGTTGCCGCAGCCGGGGTGAACCACCAGTCCGGCAGGCTTGTAGACCACCATCAGGGCGTCGTCTTCGTAGCGCACGTCGAGGGGCATCTCCTCGGGCACGATGGTGGTGTCGAAGTGGGGCCTGTCGAGCATCAGGGTGATGACATCGCCTCCGCGCACCTTGTAGTTGCTTTTCACGGGGCGGTCGTTCACAAAGAGGAAGCCCCCGTCGGCGGCCTGCTGTATGCGGTTGCGCGACTGGTGCTGTGTGTGCTCGGCCAGATACTTGTCGATGCGCAGAGGCACTTGACCTGAGTCTACCTCCATGCGCAGGTGCTCGTAGAGGGGGGAACCATCGGCGGTGGTCTCCTCTGCTGGTGCCTGCTCGTCGTCAAGCAATTCCTCGTCGTCGAAATCGTCGTATCTCATCTTTCTGATATATTTGCGGCGGGCAAACCGCCGCACACGAGCACTAATTCTGCTACTAATGGCGGCGGGCAAACCGCCACACACGAACACTATTTCAATTATTCGTCTTCGTATTCCTCGTCGGTCACCACCTCGAAGGTATCTTCATCGGTGCTTCCAGTGGCGCCGGCAGTTCCTTCCTCACCGATGGGCAAATCGTCGAACTCGCTTTGGAAGAACTCATCGTCTTCGTCGAAGTCGTTGTGACGCTGGTTGAAGGCACCGTTGCCAATGACAAGCGTCAGCTGCGACTCGCGGGCCACCATGTCACCCGTATGCAGGCTGCGACCGTCACAGTCGATGCCATATACCCAGTCCTTCTCGCCGTCGATAAGTCGGGGCGGAAGCAGGCGGAAGTCGAGCTGCTGCAGTGTGAGCTGTGCATCGCGGTAGCTGCTGTTGCCTATCAGGTCGGGGATTCTGACACGGGGCACGGTAAGGGAGTTGATGGTGACGTAGATGACGCGCCCCTCCTTCACATTCATGCCCTTGGCGGGGGTCTGCACCACCACGCTGCCGGCAGGCATATCCTTGATATAGGTGGAGTCGTTCACCTGAAGCTCCAGTCCGTTTGTTTCGGCCAGCCTCGAGGCTTTGTGGTAGTCCATGCCATAGAAGTCGGGCACCTCAATGCCTTCACCGTGGTGAGTGTATGTGGACAGCCACCACTTCAATCCGAAGAACAACAGTATCAGCACCAACAACATGGCCAATAGGTTGAGCCACAGGCGCCAACTCGCGAACTTCTTGAAGAACCATTTCGCCTTCATCTTTACTTTCTCTAATTGCATATTCTGGTTCTATATAACTAGAGTTACAGGCCCCACCCCCAGCCTCTCCTTTCGAGGTGAGGGTAGAGGAGCGGCAGACTACCGTGGTTCTCCCCTCCCTTTAAGGGAAGGGGCTGGGGGTGGGGTCTGTAACAGTTATTTATCATTTCTGCTTTCAAGCATTTGAAAAGTTTGCTGCAAAGATAGCAAAAGTTCGGCACTTTGGGGCTCGATAACAGTAGTTTTCCTACGATGTTTACTTTTTTTAACGTTCATCTTTCGCGTCCCTCAAGGCAAACCGAGGAAGGGTGCGCAACACTTGGTGACAAGGGGGAAACAGGGGGCGGTAGTTTCAAGCGGTCTGAAACTATTAGTTCAGCGGCCCCGAACTAAAAGTTCAGCGCCCTTGAACTAAAAGTTCAGCGGCCCTGAACCATTTTTGCAGGTCAGCTGCAAGAATGGTTCAGGGCCGCTGGATTAGAATCAGCGTGTAAGACGATTGTTATTCTTCGGGCATCATCACTACCTCAGCGCTGGAGCCTGAGCCCAGGAGGGTGCGTGTGAACTGCGAGAGCGATGCCGGCGTAAGGGCCTGGACAGTGCGCTTGTAGTTCGTGTGCATGTCAAGACCATAATCCTTCCATTTGGTGATGGCGTTCACCCAGTAGCCATTGGTCTTGGCATCGATGTCGATCTGCTTCAGCATGTAGTCCTTCACCTTCTGCAGGACGACGGGGTCAACGTTCTGGGCGCAGTCGTTCATGCCCTTAACGAGCAGCTCCACGGCGCGTGCGTTCTTCTCGGGGTTACCCATAGAGTAGGCCACGAGCTGGGCCAAGGGAGCTGTGCCACTGAGGTCGAACGAGCCGCTGGCGCCACAGGTGTAGGCAGCACTCTCTTCCTCGCGGATGGTGGCCAGATATATCTGCGACAGCACCTGTCCGAGGGCATCGATCTTCACGGCGCTCTCCAGCGTGTAGGGCATCTCGCCCTTCCAGCACTCCATTGAGATGGCATTGGGGCTCTCGGTCTTCACGGTGAAGTGGTTGCTCACCTTGCCCTGGAAGAATGTTCGCACGTCGCGGAAGTTCTCGGGCTTCTCGCCAGTGGCGGGCAGTGCTGCCACGTACTGCTCGATGAAGGGACGTATCTGCTGCTCGTCGAAGTTGCCCACGATGACGAAGGTGAACTGGCCTGCGTTCTTGAAGCGTTCGGCTGCAATCTCGAGGATACGGTCGTAGTTCACGTTAGGCAGGTCCTCGGCCTTCGGTATGGCGAAGCGAGGATTGTGGTTATACATCACCTGTGCCATCGAATCTGAGAAGACGGCCTGCGGGTTCAGGTGCATGTTCTTCAGTTGCATGTCGAGCGTGGTCATCAGGTTCTGGTACTGCTTCTCATCCTTCTTGATGGCGGTGAAGTAGAGGTACATCATCTGGAACATCGTCTCGAGATCCTTCGGTGTGCTGTGGGCCGTGACATACTGGCGTATGAGGTCCATGGTGGCGTTGGCGTTCACCTCCTTGCCGGCAAGGGCTTTCGTCAGCTCGTTGTTCGAGAAGTTGCCAATGCCGCTATAGCCAATCACGTCGTCGAAGAGCTTCAGGTTAGCATAGTCCTCAGCTCCGTAGAGGCTCTCTCCGCCTTTGGCGAATGCCTGCAGACGCACCTCGTCGGCCTTGAAGTCGGTGGGTTTCAGTATGACGGTGGCACCGTTGGAGAGTTTCAGCTCGGTGTAGTCCAGCAAGCTTTCCTTCTTCTCGCTCACAATCTTTCCGGGCTGAGGCAGCTCGGCCATGAGCGGCTCGTCCTTCACGTTGTCGACGTAGGCAGTCAGCTCCTGTGCACGGGCCTTGGCCACGGCGTCTTTCATGTCCTGCTCAGTGGGATAGGTCAGCCCGTCGGCCTCGTGTGCCCACTCCATCACCACCAGGTTCTTGTCGCTGTCGGAGATGAGTTGGGGCAGCACCTGATTCACCACCTCAACGGGGATGTTGGGTGCCAGCATCTGCATGGTCTGGTAGAGGTTCTCCAGGCTGGGGATGGGCTCGTTCGAGAGATAATGGTCGCGATAATCGTCGCCAAACTGGCTGTTGGTAATCTTGTCGCGGTTGGTGTACTGCTTCTCCAGCGAGCTCAGGAAGTTGGCCTTGGCACGCTCATACTCGGTAGCGGTGAAGCCATAGAGAGCCACACGGCGAGCCTCGCACATCAGGGCGGTCAGCGTCTCCATGTCCTTACCCTCCTTGGGCACACCTATCAGCTGGAAGGCATCCTTCGTAGAAGCCAGCAGGTAGTCGTCGTCGTCGCCCATGGCCTGGAAGAAGGGGCAAGCCTCGTCTTCGGTCATCTCGCGCAGACGGGCATTGAGCATTTCGGCAATGACGGCCTTCACGTAGACCTCGATGAGGTAGTCCATGTTGGCCTTCTCCTCGGGCTGTCTGGCGTCGTGCTTCATAAAGATGAAAATCTGGTTCATCTGCTGCTCCTTGTCCTTGTCGAAGACATAGATGGCCTCCTCGTTATCGGGCACCTGTTCGCGCACCACCTGGGGTGCACCTTTCTTCACCTTGATGCCGCCGAAGAGGGCTTTGATCTGGGCCTCGGTGTGGTCAACGTCGATGTCGCCCACCACGATGATGGCCTGGTTGTCAGGACGATACCACTTCTGATAGTACTGCTTCAGCTCCTTGGGTTTGAAGTTATCGATGACACTCATCAGACCGATGGGCATACGCTCGCCATACTTCGAGCCAGGATACATCTTGGGCAGCGAACGGGTGATCATGCGCTGGCTGGGACCTTCGCCCAGGCGCCACTCGTTGTGAATGACGTCGCGCTCCTTGTCAATCTCTTTCTTGTCGAGCGTCAGGCCGTTCGACCAGTCCTTCAGGATGAGCAGGCATGAGTCGAGAGCACTCTGGCGGGTGGTGGGCACATTGCACACGCGATACACGGTCTGGTCAATGCCGGTATAGGCATTCAGGTCGCTTCCGAACTCCACTCCCAGCGAGCGGGTGAACTCGATGATGTCGTTGCCCTTGAAGTTATCAGAGCCGTTGAAGGCCATGTGCTCAAGGAAATGTGCCAGTCCGCGCTGACTCTCCTCCTCCTGGATGGAGCCCACGCGCTGGGCAATGTAGAAGTTGGCAACATGCTCGGGCCACTCGTTGTGGCGGATGTAGTAGGTCAGTCCGTTGTCGAGTTTGCCGATGCGCACGGCATCGTCGACAGGAATGGGCGGCATCTGCGTCTGTGCCATACCAGCCACGATGCCTGCGAAGAGCAGCACCACAGCCGTAAACATTTTCTTCATTCTCATGTTTCTTATTGGTTAATTACTGACTATTTGGTTATTTATTGCATATACAACATGTATTCGGACTATATAACTGAAGTTACAGCTATTTATCATTTGCTTTTGAAAAGTTTGCTGCAAAGGTAAGCATTTTCCCAATAACCCACGCACGAAGCCCTGCTTTTGTCCTCGGCGTTAGGTTTTTTTAATTGTCGTAAGGCTCTGACGCCTGCGGGGCTACATGCTGGCGCTACCCACGCTTTGCAGCGTCTCGCCCTGCGACTTCTGTTCGATGTAGTCGTTCTGTATGCGCGACTGGTGCTGTTTGAACTGCTTGCTGCTGTTGCCGAAGGAGTACTGCAGGGAGAAGGTGACGCCATAGATGGGCACGCGGATGTTCATGCGGTTCTCGAAGTCGTTGCTGCGGCTGTAGGTGTCCATGGCCAGACTGCCACCATGTCCCAGACCGGTGAGGCCGGTGAGGGCCAGCGTGAGTTTGTCCTTCAGCAGCGACTTCGACACGTTGGCCATGAGCAGGTTGAACCCGCTGCTCCACCCCTGCAGGGTGTAGCTCTTCGTGCTCGTCATCATGTAGAGGCTGCTCTTCAGCTCCCAGGGCAGTGTCTGCTGCACGCCCACCAGCACATTGCCCTGCCAGCCGCTGTTATGTTCGCCCAGCGCACTGGAGCGCATGTCAACATAGTCCAGTCTGCCATTCAAGAAGAGACGTGTGTTCTTGTGTATCATCCAGTTGACGTAGCCGTTGAAGCCCGTAGTATGGCGACGCACGATGTTGCCGTAGGTGGTGTGCAGTTTGTTGCCCTGATTGAAGGAGTACTGCTCAATGGCGTTGTCGGTGAAGTTGTGGTGCACGTTCAGGTTCAGCATCAGCTTCATAGAGTAGGCATTGAACACGATTGAGGTGTTGTGGGCCTTCTCTGCGTCGAGGTTGGTGTTACCGTATGTGAGGGCCGTGGGGTCTGACTGGTCGACGTAGGGATTGAGGTAAGTGATGCCGGGGCGCGAGAGGCGCATGTTGTAGGTCAGTCCGAGATTGACCGTTGGAGCCAGACTGTAGCTGATGCTGGCGGAGGGGACGAGGTTGCCATAGTCGGTGCCGAAGTCGGGCTGGGCATGGTTGCGATAGACCACATCCTGCCACGTATGCTCGTAGCGCAGGCCGCCCTTGGCTCCGAAGCTGCCCATCTGTGCCTCGTATTCAGCATAGGCGGCACCGATGGTGTTCTTGTACAGATAGTCGGTAGGCAGGGGAGCAACTGGGTTAACACCGGCGAAGAAGTCGGTGGCAGCCTCCGACGAGGCACGGCGCATCATCAGCTTCGCACCCGTGTTGAGCGTCATCTTCAGCGCCTCGGTGGGTGTGCCAACAGGCTGGGTATAGTCGGCCTGCAGGGTGTGCTCGGTGGTCTTCTCGCGGTTCTCCGAGCGGCGGTCGGTGAGGTCTACCACGCCGGCATTGACATTATCCTCAAAGTTGTTGTCGGTGACGTTCTTCGAGGGGCTGTGGCTCAGCTGATAGGCCACGGCAATCCACTGTGTGCGGTCGCGGTTGAAGAAGCGTTGGTAGTCCAGGCTGGTGGTGATCGATGTCTGGCGCTGTTTCATAAACATCTCCGTGGCATACTGCGTGACGGGCTGCCCGGGGGCGAAGGTCATGCTGGTGTTGGTGGTGCCGCTGTTGCGCATGGTCACATCGGTCAGTTCGGCCGTGAAGCCGAGGGTGCTCATCGAGTCAAGCTCGTAGCCCAGTGACAACTCGGCCATGGTAAAGGGCACACGGGTCTTCGTGCGCGTGGTGGCCAACTGTCTGATGCCGCCTTGGTCGCGAACACTCTCCACCGTCACGGTGCGCGGGGTCGTCTTGTTGTAGAGCAGGTTGCCACTGTAGGACAGACGTCCCTGCTGACCGCTGAGGAATGTGCTCAGGTTCCAGTTGGCGTTGCCTACCGTAGCCTCCACAGTGCCGTTGTAGCCATTCATCGAGGCGTCGCCGCCCATGCCCTGCTTGTTCAGCACGATGTTCAGCACGCCGCCGGCTCCCTCGGCATCATACTTGGCACCGGGGTTGGTGACCACCTCAATGTTCTTCACCATCGAGGCAGGCATACTCTTGAACACCATCGAGGGGTTCGACGAGAACATCACGTTGGGCTTGCCGTCGACATAGACCTTGAACGAGCTCGAGCCGTTCACGGTGATGTTGTCCTGACCGTCGACGGTGACCATGGGCACCTTGCGCAGCATGTCGAGCACGGTGGACGACTTCGAGTCGTTATCGTCGGCGACGTTGTAACTCATCTTGTCGACCTCCATCTTCACCAGCGGCTTCATGGCCACTATCTCCACGCCTTCAATGGCGGTGGCGCTGTCGCGGATGAGCAGGGTGTCGAGCTTGAGGGTTCCTCCCTTCAGACTGACTGTCTTGCGGAGGTCTTCCTTGCCCAGGCTGCTGAACACCACGTCGGCCTGGCCGCTACCTTTCACTGCATGGCTGAAACGGCCTTCAACATCGGTGACGAACATGGCAAGGGGATTCTTGTCGGTGCCGGCAGCAAAGACGCGAACGGTGGCAAAGGGCTCGCCTTCACCGCTGCTCTCGCTCACCAGGACTCCCGTCAGGGTGGTTGTCTGTGCCGAAAGGTTCACGCTGGCCAATATCATCAGGGCCAGCAGGAAGAGTCGTGTTGTTGTCTGTTTCATGTCTAAGTCTCTTTTTTGCATTTTATTAAGTTATCTATTGTCGAATGATGCTGTATGTCGTCAATATCTATCTGCCGTCTCGTTTTTGATGGGCTCCATGTGCACGGTGACGTGTGTGTGGCTGCCGAAGCGCTCCTTCAGTTTATGCTCAATGGCGGTGGCCTGCCTGTGGGCCTCGTCCAGAGGGGTGGAGCCGTCCATGCGCACATGCACCTCGATGGCCGTGCGGTAGCCTATGCGACGCGTACGCAGGTTATGGGGCTGGCACACATCGGGCAGCGAGCAGACAATCTCCATGATCTCGCGCTCTGTCGCCTCGGGCAGCGAACGCTCGGTCAGCTCGCCCATGCTGACATTCAGCAGTTTCAGGGCCACGCTAACCAGCATCAGGCCCACCACGATGGAGGCCAGAGGGTCGAGCACAACCCAGCGCTGCCCCAACAGAATGGCACCGCCGATGCCTATGGCAGCGCCAATCGACGAGAGGGCGTCGCTGCGGTGATGCCAGGCGTTGGCCGTCAGGGCCGGCGAGTCCAAGGAGCGCCCACGATAGGCCGTGAACTGATATAGCAGTTCCTTCACCACTATCGACAGCAGGGCTGCCCACAGCGCCAGCCACCCGGGAGCCTCGAGCTGTGCCCCACCCCACCAGGCCACGAGCTTCGTGGCACCGGCGAAGATGATGCCGCCGGCGGCCAGCATCAAGGCGAGGGCAATGAGGAAGGAGGCCATGGTCTCATACTTCCCGTGGCCGTAGTCGTGGGTCTTGTCCTGCGGCTTGGCGCTGATCTTCACGAAGACCAGCACCAGGAGGTCGGTGACGAAGTCGGAGAGCGAGTGCACGGCATCGGCAATCATGGCCGAGCTATGGCCCACGATGCCGGCCACGAACTTGAAGACCAACAGCGCCGCATTACATGCGCTGCCGACCAGCGTCACCTTGTATATCTCGTGCTCACGGTTCATCATCTCTCTACCATTAGAAGGGATAGCCAATGGCTATGTGCAGGGTGTGCATATCCTTGAAGCGGCTGATGTTGAAGTAGCCGTTGCGACTGGTCTTATAAGGCAGGTGCAGACCAAAGCCCCAGTCCACGCGCAGCACCAGGAAGTCGAGGTCGTAGCGCAGTCCCACGCCCGTTCCCAGTGCCAGTTGTTCGAGGAAGTCGTTTGCATGGAACTTCCATCCCCTGAAGTAGGCGTTCCATGCCTCTACGAAATCCCGTTCGTATTCGTCGTCATCGTCCTCGGGGTCAAGCGACCAGTCCTCCGAGCTCCACACGTTGCCAGCATCGAGGAAGAGTGCACCGTAGAGGTTGCCGAAGAGACGATGGCGCAGCTCCAGGTTCATCACCAGTTTCACGTCGCCGTTCTGCATGACGTAGGAGGTCTGACGGTCGTCGGGGATGCCCTCGAACGAGCCGGGGCCGATGCTGCGCACGGGGAAGGCACGTATGCTATTGGCGCCGCCCACGTAGAACGACTCGCTGAAGGGAGCGCTGGAGCTGTTGCCATAGCTCCACAGCAGACCGTAGTTCAGGTGACCCACCAGCTGCGACCGCGTGCTCAGCGTCCACGTCTTCGTCAGGTCGGTCTCTATCTTGAAGAACTGCGAATAGGGGTTCTTGAACAGCGTCTTATCCTTCGCGTTCCACTTATGCCCTTGCACCAGCACGTCGTAGAGGGCCGTCAGGTTGCCGCTCTCCTCCACGGTCGTCTCCCAGCGTATGGGGTTCCTCTTCGTCCGCGGTGAGGCGTAGGTATAGGTGTAGCGCATCTTCGGGATGAAATAGTCGTCCATGGTGGCTATGAGGTAGGGGTTCATCCACACCAGCGAGTCGAAGCGGTCGGTGTGGCTGTTCATGTACTGGTACTTCACCGTGAGGGGCGACAGCTCGTGGCGGCTCGTCTCCGTGGGCTGCCAGCGATAGGTCCACTCGCCGCTGACGATGTGCATCTTGTAGTACTGGGGACGTCTGATGACGTCGCTCGACACCTTCGCCACCGTCCACGGCGTGGAGTAGTAGCGGGGCGGCCGACGTCGGCGAGGCCTGATGGAGTCGCCAGGATTATCCGCAAGAGCCGACTGCCTGGCATCTCCCGACCGCCGGTTCCTGTTCCCCGAGAAGCGAGGGAACAGGATGCGCGGGAACTCCACCGACAGGTCGGCACCATACTGGTAGGAGTTCATGTCCGAGCCCTGGCCATTCGTCTGCCACTCATACGAGCCGTGCAGGTTCATGTCAATCTTCTCGCCGCCACGGAAGGCATTGCGGCGGGCCACACCCACCTTCACCTCTGGGCCCACTCGGCCGATGGTGCGGTTGATGAGGTTCGTCTCCACATAGAAGTCATAGGGTTTGTCGAGCGTACAGTTCAACTGCAGGTCGAGTGTGTCGCCCAATCGGGGCTTGAACTGGAAGTCTACCGACTGGAACACGCCTATGGCGTTCACCTTCTGCACGGACTCCATGTAGTCGTCGAAGCTGAAGAGGCGGCCGTAGCGCAGCTTCATGGCGTTCACAATGACTCTGGAGCGGAGCGGGGCCCGCTTCCCGCCGTGGATCACCCTCGTGAACCTGCGCTTCAGCGTGTCGCTGGGCTGCTCCATGAACGAGCGTCGCATCACCACGGTCGTGTTGCCCATGACCCAGGGCCGCAGCGCCTCGGCAGGCAGCGAGTCGGCCATCTGCAGTCGCAGCCGGGCGCGGTTGGCCACGTCGAACGTGTCGGCCAGGAACGAGGCATAGCCCGGCTGATAAAAGTAGTAGCCGTTGTTGCGCAGGAGCTGGCTCACGCGCGTTCGCTCAGCATCCAGGTTGGCAGCGCTGAAGGGGGTGCCCTTACCCAGCAGTGCCTCGTTGCGCGTAGAGTCGATGAGGGCCATGATGTGTCGTGGGAAGCGCTCATAGCTCATGGTGTCGATGCGCAGGAGCGAGTCGAGCCTCACCGTATAGCCTATTTTCATCTTCTTTGGGTTCTTCTGCGGCACTTCGGTATAGGTCACGTCGCCGTGCAGGTAGCCGTTCTTGCGCAGCACCGACTGTGCCACCGATGCCCTCAGGGCCGGGTTCACCTGGCTCATCAGTACGGGTGCCTTGCCGAAGTTCTTATTCAGCCACTGCTTGAAGCGCCCGCTGCTGCCCTCCGTGGCGTTCCATATCCACAGGCCGTAGGGGAAGGGAGTGCGGTAGCGGCTGCTGCCGAAGAGGGCGCCGTTGGGCTTGGTGGCCAACGCCGCCTCCACCTCCTCCACGGTGGCATCGAAGTGGTCGCCCGGCTCGTAGTCGGTATATTCTATCTTTGTCAGTCCGATGAACAGCTGGTCGTCGTCGGGAATATGCTTCGTGGTGGAGCAGGCCGACAGTATCAGCACAAGTCCGGCCACGGCCCATCGGTATGCTCTACTTAATGCTGTCATTGCGCTGTATGGAGTCTTTGGGTGTGACATTAGTATTGCTCGTCGGCGTCCTTGTCCTGAAAGCGGGGGTGACGGTTGACGTCTTGCGGAAGAGGTCGGTCAGCCGGTCGAGCTTGCGCTTCCATGCGAAGCCGCCGCCGTATTCGCCTGTGTAACCTTCCAGCCAGTCGTAGGCGTTCTGGTTGTAGAACAGCTTCACATACTGGTTCGAGGTGGGACTGAGGCGGTACTCCATCGTGACGTTGTCGAAGAAGCTCTGGTTCTGTCCCTGCACCTCGCTGCCTGTCGACACCTTTCCGCCCACCTGTACCTTCAGGCGATTGTTCCAGAAGCGCTTGGCAAACCTGAATGAGTAGTCGGTGTGCATCTCTCCGCTGGCGTTGGTGGTATTGTCGAGGCCCACCTCGAGGTCGAGTGTGCGCAGTGCCCCCGCCGTGAGGTTGTTGATTTCCTTCTGCAGGAACGACGACAGTGCCGAGTTCATCGAGAAGCCGTTGGTGTTGCCGTCGGCGAGGTACATGCCCGTGGTGAGCATCGTCACGGCCAGCTTGCTGCGCTCCTCGGCCGACATCGACGACAGCTCGCTCGACATCATCATGTCCTCCGGCGCCTGTATGGTGAAGATGAGGCCCATGTCGGCCAGTGTCTTGGTGATGACCACGCCGCAGTCGAAGGCCACGCTGCGTGTCTGTCCGTCGCCCTGGCCCACCGTGGCCCTTGTCCGCTCTGTGGCGGTGAGGTTCAGTGTGGGGTTCGACGGGTCGCCGGTGAACTCCACGTAGCTGCCCTCGTGCAGGGTGAAGGTCTTCAGTGGTATGATGGGCAGCGAGTATTTCATCGAGCCGCTGACGACGGTGTAGCGGCCGTTGAGTGCCAGTCCGTCAGTCGTATAGCGCATCCGCAGGTCACCGCCGCCAAACAGGTCGACGTAGTTCGTCTGCTCAGCGTTCAGGTCGCAGCGCACGTGTGCTCCCTGGTCTATGGAGAGTGTAAGGTCCATGTCGAGGCCGTCGGGGGCAGGACGCTGCACCACCGTCAGCGTGGTGTCGGTGAAGTCGGTGAACTTCACCAGCTCTTCCAGCGGGTTGTCGGTCGACAGCGGCGAGTCGAGCAGGATATAGTTCAGGTCGGTGGTGCCCAGCACGTCGAGGCGTCCGCGCATGTTCAGCCTGTCCACGGGTCCCACCATGCGTGCATAGAGGTTCACGAACATCTTTCCCCACGCTATCGACTCCTTCTTCTGTTTCGAGTTGACGAGCATGAAGTTCTGTGCCCTCATCCGCATGTCCATGCTCATGTTCTCGGTGTCGTGGAAGTCGATGTTGCCCATGATGTTCAGCGGGTTGTCGTTGTGGGCATACATGGTGAAGTTCTCGAGCAGCAGCTTCGAGCCGACGATGCGCACGGGGTCGTCGTCGAAGCGCAGGCGTACGCCGTAGGGCTGGCTGACGAGTGCTGCCTCGCTGACGTAGAGCTCGCCGTTGGCCTGCGGATACCTGAGGGTGCCCTTCAGGCTTATTTCGCCGTCGGCAAATCCCTCCAGGCCTATCAGGTCGTCGTCGGAGATGAAGCCGTTGGCAATCTCCAGCGGCATGTGAATCATGGTCATAGTGGCATCTATGTGGGGCGAGCTGTAGCTGCCTCGCAGGGTGCCTATCTCCTCGCCGCTGCGCATGAGCACGGCCTCGAGTGCATGGCTGTCGTCCTCGCGCTGCAGGTAGACAAACTCCATGCCGATGTCACCCATGGGACAACCGTCGAACGCCATCTGCTTCACCGCCATGTCGCTGGCCACGCTGATCTGGTGTTTCGCGTCCATCATCAGGTGGTAGTCGCCGTTGAGGATGCCTCCCAGACTGGGCATGAACGGCAGGTTGTCCGTCAGCGAGCCCAGGTCGAGCTTGTTCAGGCTCACGGTGAGGTCTTGCAGCAGCTCGCTGTCGGCGGGGTTGGCCGGGGTGTAGACGCTGATGCCCGTACCGTCGTCGGCCACCAGGTCCACCTGTGCCTCTATGTGCAGGTCGTCGTGCAGCAGCAGGTAGTTGTCGGGGTTCAGCTGGAACTCCTTATATCCCAGTGTGGGTCGTTCAGGTATGAGGTGGAATCGCAGACCTTCCTCGGCCATTTCTGCCTTGGCACCAATGCGCAGCCCCATCTCGCCCTTGTTGTCGAAGTAGCGCAGCCCTATGCTGGCCCCATGCTCCTGCACCACGCCGTCGAATAGTGCGTTGAACACCATCTGCGGGTTGCGCCGGTTGTTGGTCACCTGGCCGCTGAAGGAGAGTCCGTGTCCGCGGTCGGCCAGCCTCACCTTTACGGTATCGATGCGTGTGGAGTCGACGTTCAGCGCGAGCAGGCTGAGCTGTCCGTTCAGCCCTGTCTGTGGCGATGTGTTCACGTCGACCAGCATGTTCCTGAACGAGATGTTGGCCGATGCCTTCAGGATGTCGGCCATGGGGTTGCCCTGCTCGCTCGTCAGGTAGAGGTGTGCAGTGGGCAGCATCTCCCTCAGCGCCATCTGGTCGATGGTGCGGTTCTTCAGCTGCGAGGCGATGCTGTCGCCCAGACTGCCGAGCTGTGCCATGAGGCGCTCGTAGTCGCCCTGTGCATCGAGCTTCACGATGAGGTCGCCGCTCTGCAGTCGCACCACGGTGGTGTCGGGACTGGTCTTCACCAGCAGCCCCACGTCTTCGGGGTGATAGGTCTTCAGCGAGTCGCGTATGTAGAGGTTGCCCAGCCGTCCGCTGATGCGGTGTGTCAGCTGTTGGTCGGTGTTCAGGTCAATGTGTCCTTTCATGCCCACCACGAGGGGGTTGCTGTCGACCCCCAGTGCCTGCAGGTCTATCCGCGACAGGTCTACGTCGATGCCGCCCTCGATGCGTTCGCCCATTGTCACGTCGGCATTCATCGTGCCTCCTATCACCAGGTTGCGGCTGTCGATAAATGCCAAAGCGTGCCCGTCGGTCAGGGTGACCTTGGCGCGCACGCTGTCGATGTCCATCTGGCCGTATTCCACGTGGTGCAGGCTCACGTCGGCATCGATGCGGCAGTTGGGACTGAAGGGGTCGGTGCCGTGGCCGCTGACGGTGGCATCGGCCGAGAGGTGGCGCAGGCCGCCCTGTGGCAGGAAGGCCTGCACGTTGAAGTGGCGCAGGCTGACATCGGCATCGTAGCTCATGGCCTGCAGGTCGAACATGCCCTTCACGCTGGCGCTGCCCCCACCCTGCCGCATGGTCAGGTCGGCGGCATACTGCTGACCGCCGCGTGCACTGACGCTGCCCGTGAGCAGCAGGCCGCGGGGCAGGCCTATGCTGGTGGGCAGACCCAGGAAGCGCCCCAGGAAGCCCAGGTCGAAGGTCTCAAGGCGCACGTCGAGCTGCGCCAGCAGGTCGTCGAGGCCCGTGAGGTGCCGCACGTCGCCCGACGCCTCGGCAGAGAAGCCCAGTGGCAGCTCCATGCTGAACCGCTCCACATGTGCCAGGGCCACGTTGCCGCTCATGTCGAGTCTGACGCTCAGCGGCTGGTTGGGCCACAGCGCCCACGGCAGGTCGCTGACGAAGCGCTGCAGGTCGGCCTTGCCCAGCGAGGCGTCTAAGGAGAGTTGCAGCTCAGGCTTCTCACTGCTATCCTGACTGGCTTCTTCATCGTCCAGTGCGGCAAAGTCGGCATGACCGTCGGCACTGACTGAAGAATGGGGTGTCTCCACCTTCAGGCCCTTGGCGCCGACGCCTGTAGAGTCTTTCAGCAGCACACCCTCCAGACGGGTGATGTCGAGGCCTGTCAGCACCTCGCGCATGGCGCCGCTGTGTATGCCCACGCGCAGCACGTCGCCGTAGGAGAGTAGCGAGTCGAGTTGTAGCGACATGTCGCGCACCTTTACTGCGTCGCCAAAGTCGAGCTCGCCCTGCTGCCAGTCGATGCTGCCGAAGGCGAAGCGCACCTTGCCCAGGTGCAGGTCGCCGTCGCTCAGGCGGGCCTGGTGCATGTAGGCACTGACCACGGTGCAGGTGTCGGGGAAGATGGCGGCGGAGTCGAGCACCACGTTGATGCGGGTGCGCTCCAGGTCGAAGTGGTCGAAGCGTATGTGCCACCCCACGGTGGTGGTGTCGACGGCGGCGGTGTCGCTCATAAACACGCTGAGGGTGGCATCGCGCAGACGGGGCGACAGCAGCGCCATCTCCAGGCGGTCGAGGTCGATGCCGGGCGATGAGAACGACAGCTGGCCCAGCGTGCCGGCAAATCGGATGTCGTCGATGAAGTTCATGGTGTTCAGGCGCGTCTGCGTCAGCTCCAGCTGGTTCAGCACCACCTTGCTGTTCAGCAGGGGCCACAGCTTCACGTCGGCCACGGCTCGCTCAATGGCAGCAATGGTGTCCTCGCCCTTCACCACGCTCACACCGTCGATTCCCAGGTCAAGGGGGAAGCGCAGGTCGACGTGGTCGATGCTGATGTCCATGCCCGACTGCTTCGAGGCATACGACGCCACACGCTGCACCGCCCAGTTCTGTATGGGCGGTACATAGAGCAGCGCTGTCAGAAGAGCGAAGAGCAGAACGGGGCTCAACAGCGCCAGCCCAATCCACTTGAAGGCGGTCTTCATGCTTTGAGGATGCAAAATAAGTAAAAAAAAACGAGACAGACGAATGTTTGCCCCGATTTTAACGGCTTTTATACTTGAAAATGCCACTTCATCGGACATATCCGCAGAAAACCCGCCGTCGTTCTCCCCTCCCTTGTAGGGGAGGGCAGACGTGCGGGGCATTGTTGTTCAGCGATTTTTGGCCATTCCGTGTAAGTCCGTTTAGTCCGTTGCCAAAACATTAGCACCGCTGTCATTCAGTCCGTTTAGTCCGTTGCCAAAACATTAGCACCGCTGTCATTTATCTTTACATCGACATTTTTGAAAAAAGCGAGGCACAGCTTTGAGGGGCGAAAAGGACAGCTTTGAGAGGAAAAAAGCACCGCTTCTCGACCCTCAAAGCGGTGCTTTTCCGAAATCCTTATAAAACGGCAATTTTTGTGAATTAGAATTTTTCTTACATTCACCCCTCCCGATTTTTGCCGCAGCGATGTTCAGTCGGCTTCTATCGCCGTTGCCAATGTATCCCAGAGGGGGTCGGCGGGCAGTGGGGCCTCGATGCAGAGCGGCGCCTTCGACACGGGGTGTACGAACTCTATGCGGCGGGCCAGCAGCGAGATGCTACCATCGGGGTTAGAGCGGCGGGCACCATACTTCAGGTCGCCGCGGATGGGGCAGCCGATGGCCGACAGCTGACAGCGTATCTGGTGGTGACGCCCCGTCAGCAGCTGCACCTCGAGCAGCGCATAGCGGTCGCCACGGCTCAGCACGCGATAGCGCAGCTGCGCCTTCTTCGCTCCCGCCACCTCGTGGTCGTGGGCATAGGCCTTGTTCTGCTGCTCGTTGCGGGTGAGCCAGTGGGTCAACAGAGATGAGGAATGAGAAACGAGGGATGCCTCATCCCTCATTTCCACAATGGCCCAGTAGGTCTTGTGCACCTGTCCATCGGCGAACATCTTGTTCAGGCGGGTGAGGGCCTTCGACGTGCGGGCAAAGACCACGAGGCCGCTGACAGGGCGGTCGAGACGATGGGTGACGCCCAGGAACACCTCGCCGGGCTTCTGGTATCGCTCTTTGATGTATGCCTTCACCACGTCGCTCAACGGACGGTCACCCGTCTTGTCGCCTTGCACTATCTCGCCACTACGCTTGTTGACGATGATGATATGGTTGTCCTCGTAGACTACTTCCATGGTTCTTTTCAAGTGATATCAAATAGTGTAGTTACCAAGTTTATAATTCTACTATTACCGAAAGACTTGTTCGCGGCTTCAGATCCGTCAGATCCGTCAGCGCCGGCCGCCACCGAAGCCGCCGCCGAAGCCGCCGCCACGACCACCACGGCCGCCGCCAAAGCCTTCGCCACGGCCACCCCTACGCTCACGGCCGCCGTCCTCGAAGTCACCGCGACCTTCACCGCTGCTGTTGCGACCGCCAAAGAGGTTCAGGCGGTAGCTCACGTGCAGCATGGCATACGAGGTGATGGCGTTCACCTCCTGGTCACGCCAGCCGTTGGCGTTCACCGTGCGGGTGAAGTTGGTCTGCTCGTGCAGGATGTCGTACCACTGCAGCATCACCGTCAGCTTCTTCCCACGCAGGAAGCTGTGGCTCAGCTGGGCATTCCACAGCAGCTCGTTCGTGTTCAGCGTCTGGTCGCTGTAGCCGCGCTTGCTGTACATGTGGATGTCGGTGCTGAGGTTCGTGCCCCACGAGAACTTCACGCCCATGTTGCCGCCGTACTGGAAGTTCCAGGTGGTGAGGTTGCGGCTGGCCTGCAGGCGGTTCTCCGTGCGGGCGTAGGTCAGCCGGCCGTTCAGCGAGAAGTTGAGCCACTTGTTGCGGAAGCTCAGCGACACGTCGGGTGAGAAGTTGTAGGTATGGGTGACGTTGCGGTCGGGCACGGCCGTGCGGTTCAGGTTCACGTAGCCTATGTGGTGGTTGTAGCTGCCGTTCACGCCGCCGCTGATGTCCCAGCTGTTCAGCGTGTCGAGACCGATGTTGAACGACGCGCCGAAGCGGGTGCTCCAGTTGCCGTTGATGTTCTCGGGGCGCGAGATGCGGCCGCCAGTGGTCTCGTTGTACGTCACCACGTTGCCAATGGAGTTGCTGGTGCGCTGCAGCGAACCGTTGGCGCTGAAGCTCCACCGCCGCTGAGCCTTAGGCACCTGGAAGCCCAGGCTGTCGGTGACGTAGGTGGGCTTGCGCATCATCTGGAAGTTGGTGCTCAGGTTCGTGGTGAACGAGGGCTTCAGCCCCGGGTTACCCATGGAGATGGAGAGGGGGTTGGTGTCGTCGTAGATGTCGAGCAGCTGGGTGATGTTGGGCTGCTGCGTCTGACCGCGGAACTGCACCTGCAGGTTCGTCTGCTGGTCGAAGCGGTAGCGCAGGTTCAGCGTGGGCGACAGGTTCACCACCGTGCGCACGGTGTCGACGGGACGGCCCAGGTACTGCTGAACGTAGTGCGACTTCTGCGGCTGTATGTTCACGCCCACGTTCATGTTGTATTTCTCGCGGACGAAGCGCAGCTGCACGTCGGCATTGTGGCCATACTCCGTGCGCTCGGAGTAGCGGCTCAGGCGGTCGGAGAGGTAGTCTTCGTAAGGATTGTCGAGGAAACCGAAGAGGCGGTTCCACTCGCGGTAGTCCTCCAAGGCCTGGCTGAAGGCATCGTCGGAAAGGTCGGGGAAGTCGTAGGTGGAGGGGTCGCTCTTCTGGTGGCTGTAGCTGTAGCGGTAGTTCAGCTGCAGGAAGAGGCCCTGGGCGCCGAACGAGCGGCGCTGGCCGCGGCCAGCGCCGAAGGGGCCGCGGCCAGCACCGGCGGGCAAGCCGCCGGTCACGGTGTCTTGCGGTTCGGGCTTAGGCGTAAAGGTAAAGAGGGGCTCGGTGTAGGTGGCACCGATGGAGAAGCTGAAGTTGTCGCTGGGCGACAGTGTGTAGCGGTTGGTCTGGTAGGTGGAGTCCTGGCCGAAGCGGTCTTGCTGCTGATAGAGGTGCACACCGGAGAGGTTGGCATTGCGGTTCTTGCCGTCGCGGTAGCTGATGTTGGAGCTCACGGCCACGTTGCGGCCGTTGCGGTTCAGACGGCGGTAGAGCTGCAGCTGCGAGCTGAGGTTCTTGCTGTCGCCATAGCCCAGCGACTTGTTCTCGCGACTGTTCACTATCAGCCCCTCGTCGTCCATGAGCTGCTGGCTGGCGGCGCTCAGCGGGTCGTCGACATAGTCGAAGGGGTTGGCATTGAACGAGGCCGAGGTGCTGCGGCCCTGGCTGTCGTTGGTGGAGAAGTTCACGTTAGGACGGAAGTTCAGCGTCGTCACCGTGTCAATCTTCCACTCCAGGTTCATGTTGCCCGTCCAGCCGTTGCTGCGGCTGTAGTTCTGGCTCGTGCTGTTCGAGAAGGCACCCCCACGGGTGTTGACGAAGTTCTCCGACCCCGTGCGGCTCCAGTTGTTGGTGTTGTTGTGATCCCACGTCACGCGGCCGCTCACCTTCAGGTCGCGGTTGTTCTCGTAGCTGATGTCGAGGGCGGCCGTCTTCGTGTGGCGCTGGCCCTGACCGTTGCCACGGCCACGACCGCCACGGCCCGAGAAGCCGCGGCCGTTCACGTTGTTGGCATTGCCCATGAACGTATAGCGCATGGCACCGAAGGGCTTCATAGCCGTCAGACGGATGCCATAGCGGTGGTCGGTGCCGTAGCCTATGTCGGGGTTGGCCTGCAGACCGCGACGGGCACTGCGCTTCGTCACAAACTCGAGCACGAAGTCGTCGTTGCCGTCGTCGACACCCGTCAGACGACTCAGGTCGCTCTTCTCGTCGTAGGCCTTCACCTGGTCGATGACATACGAGGGGATGTTCTTCATCACGGCATCGTTGTTGCCGGTCATAAAGTCGCGGCCGTCAAGCTTGAACTTCTTCACGTTCTTGCCGTTGATGCTCACCTTGCCGTCGTCATCAATCTTAGCACCGGGGAGCACCTCGACAAGGGCCTCGATGACGCTGCCCTCGGGCACACGGAAGGCATCGGCATTGTAGACCACGGTGTCGTCCTTGATGATCATCTTAGGGGCGTTGGCAGTGATGACGGCCTCGCCCAGCTGCACGCTGTTGGCCTTCAGCGAGAGGGTGCCAAGGGCCAGGGGCGTGCCACGCCGCTTCGTCAGCGGACGCTGAAGCACGTCGTAGCCGATGTAGGATACCTTGAGCAGATACTGACCGGCAGGCACAGTGGCAAAAGAAAAGGCACCACGAACGTCGGACAGTGTGCCTCCAACGTAAGTGGTGTCTTTCTGGTTGTTCTTAATAGAATAGAGTTGCAGCGTGGCATTCTCCATCGCTTCCTTCGTATCCGCATCGGCTATGCGCCCAGTGATGCCGTCGGACGGCTGAGCCGCAGCTGGCAGTGCTGCCAGAAGCAGCAGGGAGAGAAGGGCCAAGGGGTGTCGTAGATTCATTCAACAGGTCTTTGCGTGGTTACCATTTTCTTTCTTTGACGCTCACCGAACGCAATGGTTTATTCTGCGAATGAATTTTCCTGGCCATTTTTCCTGTCCCTATTACTTCTTTCCAATATTCACGTTCGTGCTGCCAGTCACTGCTGCAGCATTGCCACCGCCATAGACGTTGCCGCGGATGTCGGCACCCTCAACCTTCAGATAGTAGATAGTATCAGCTGCGGCTATCACTTCTGTTTCGGATGCCACTGGCTCTACCTTAGTATACACATAAGGAGAAGACTCATCAGCACGTGAGCGAGTATAGTAGCCTGCCACATTGGTTTCACCGGCAATGATGCCGTCTAACTTCTCATATTCGTTTACACCGATGTTCACATAAGTGTTACCATTGACTTGAGCGGCGTTACCACCACCGAAGACATTGCCGATGACACCTATCTTGCCTTTCACGTGAGGATAGAGCTTGACATCCAGAGTGCCAGCATTGTTATCTCCGGAATAATCCTGTCCACCGCCTCTGACCATTCCCACGTTGATGTTCACCATGGGGTTACCAGTCACCACGGCACCGTCACCAAGACCACCGCCATAGATAGTGCCTATACTGGTGAACGAGCGGACATTGACTCGCGGTGACGGGTAATTCGGATTGGTTGCCGTATAAGCGGCACCAATAGTATAAGGAGCCAAATTACCACCGCCATAGAGCTCGCCGATGATAATTGGTGTGCCACAGGTGGGACACTCCTCGATGTTCACCTCGATGGAGCCAGAAATAGTACCGCCCGACTTATTACCGCCGAACACCCGCTCGAACTTACCACTGGTAATCGTCAGGCTGACATCGTTGCCAACCTCTGCATCCTGGGCACCGGCATAAATCTCACCAATCCAGTCGTCTGGCATACAGCCCAGCACTATCTCGGCGCCGCCTTCCATCGGGGCAGACTTACCACCACCGTAAATCTCGCCTACTTTCAGATTCTCACAGCAAGCAGCATTCTGACCATCTCCTTGCTGCCATAGTGTTGGCACATTCGTAATCGATGAACCGCCACGGATGTCACCATTGGTATTACTACCGCCAAAGACATTGTTGACCGTTCCTGCCATCAGTTGTACGACAGCCTTACCTGCTCCGTTTTCATAAGCAGTCTTACCTGCTGTCCGGAAACCGACATTGGCACCAGGGTTGTTCTCTCCTGCACCATATCCGCCACCAAAGAGGTTATTGATAATCTTAGTACCCCTGACTTCCACCTTCGTACCAGGTGTAGCGGCACCGAATCCACCACCATACACCTCTTCTATACTGGTCAGGTCACAGCCTTCGATAATCACCTCGGTACTCTGCTTAGCACCCGTCTCTGTAGGCACATAGTCGGCATTGTTACCACCACCGAAGACGTAATCCACATCGTAGCCCGATTCAGCCTTCGTCGCGATATTGTCAGTTTCCTCGCTCTGCGTAGCATGGATATGTACCAGCACATCACCCTTCGGAGTACCGTTCATATCGTTACAACCGAACACCTTGCGGACGATACCACCCTTGGCGTTTGCAGCTACATCTTTGTTCAGGTGTACCTCCACATTTCCTCCAGTCGTACCTGCCTCGCTGATAGGAATCTTTTCTGCTGCCGGGGTAGTAGAAGGATAGGTAATATTATCCACGCTACCCTTACCGCTACCAAACACACTACCAAAGTAGTAATACTTAGTAGCATCTTCCGGATCAACGACCTTCGTACCTACAGTGCCGCCGTTGATATTCACCGTTGCATTCTGGGCTACACCCCCTATCTCACCACCACCGTAGATACTGCTCTTCACAGTTCCACCAGTCATGTTCAGAACAGTCTGTTTACACTTTCCAAGCTTTGACCATATCGGAAGCAAAGTTGCATTATCTAGAGCATAGAGACGTCCCATACCGCCAGTAAACACATTGCCACCCTTGGTGTATTGCAGATGGTTCTGATAGTCGAAGGTGGTATTTGGTATCGCAGCCTTCTGCTCATCAGTTGGATTATAGATGTATTCATTGTCGTTACCAATGGTACCGCCACTAATATTGATA